>JBEQBN010000255.1:0-3104 GCA_041639775.1 Halapricum sp. | reverse complement strand
CACGCCTGGACGTATCGGACGGGTTCGACGTCCACGAGTATCGAGAGGGGTTCAAACTCCGCAAGGAAACCCGACAGACGATGCAACTAGAGAACCGCGGGGACTTCGAATGTCCGGCCTGCGGAAAACCCTTCGAGGAACTGTTTGTCTCCGAGAAGCGGGCAAACACCTTCCAGTCGCCGCCCGGTCCGTTCTGTGTGGTCCGGGCTGAGGACCAACTACTCCTGTTCACGCACTGATCGGCGAGTGGGTTTCCCGCGCGGTTTACTCGGTATCGTATCCCGGCGTCGACTCGGCGATCGAATCGAGTTCGCGTTCAAGCACTGATTGGAGCGTCCGCATACCGGACTTGCCGAGACGATCGGGGGCCGCGACGACGCTGAGCCGTTGTGTGCCGACTGACACGAAATCAACGTCAAGTACCGTTTCGGCGAATCGAAGCCCGAGCCCGACTGTCGCCGATCCCTCGGCCACGCGGCGGGCCGGACTCCGGATGCCGGACACCGTCCGGTCGTAGCCGTGGATCCGATCGGTAATCTCGTGTCTGGACACACCGGATTCGGCGGCCATCTCGCCGAGAGCGTCGTCGAAAGCCGACCGCAGGGCCGACGACTGCGGGAGGTTGTAGAACCCCTCTACCTCGAAGAGATCAGTCAGTTCCGACACGTCGTCAGGATTGCCCGCCGGGACGATCAGCCCCCATTCACGGGTGTACGTGGCGAGGGTATCGCCGTCAGCGACAGCGGCATCGTCCTCGTCAAGTAGGGCGAAATCAGGGACCCCATCACGGAGACGGCGACGACCCTCGGCACTGCCCTGGGGGAGATAGCGTGGCCCGTCGAGCCGATCGAGCAACCGCGAGAGCAATGGGTCCGACTCACCGATGGCAAGCACCGACGGCGGGCGCGTCTCCGCGGAGAACAACTCGACAGTGACGGACTCACCCCGGTCGAGCAGTTCGGTCTCTGGGGCCATTTCGACGACGCCGTCGGCCTCGGTGAGACTGGTGATCGCCCCGCTGCCCTTGTCGACCGGATAGACGAGTACCTCGCCCGTCTCGTCTTCGATGACGGCGACTGGAAGCAAGTAGGTCCGGCCCTCGGTGTATCGCTTGGAGGCTATCAGTTCCCCCGCAAGCGTTGGCGCGGATTCGGGTGGTCGACCGGCCGCCTCCCGGATCACGGGCGCGACGAAGGTCCGGAAGATACTCAGCGCCGAGACGGGATTTCCGGGGAGCCCGACGTAAGGAGTATTGGCGATCTCGCCGACAATCGTCGGGCGGCCGGGCTTGACCGCCACGCCGTGGAGATCGAGCGATCCGTGGTCGTCGACAACCCGATAGAGGACGTCGGTATCACTCGCGCTCGTCGAGCCCGAGGAGAGGACGAGTTCACATCGCTCGCCGACCGACTGTAGTGTCTCGTGCATCGTCTCGTAATCGTCAGCGATATGTGGAACGACCTCCGGTCGGCCCCCAGCCGCTCGGACCGCCGCCGCCAGCGCGTACGTGTTGAGGTCGTAAATCTGGCCGCGCTCGGTCTCGAGGGGCTCGCCCGGTCGCACGAGTTCGTTCCCGGTCGAGACGATCCCGACCGACGGCGGCTCGACGACCGGGACCGTCTCGACGCCGAGCGCAGCAAGCAGGCCCACATCCCGTGTCGTCAGCACTGTCCCAGGACCGACGGCCCGGTCGCCGGCGGCCACGTCGTCGCCGCTGTGCATAACGTTGTCCCCCGGTGCAACGGCCGTTCGGATCTCGACGACCGTGCTGTCGTCGGTCTCCCGTCGGGTCGTGCGCTCGACTGGAACCACTGCGTCGGCACCCGAAGGTAGCGGCGCGCCAGTCGCGACGCTGACAACCGTTCCCGCGGAGACGTCCGTCTCGGGGCGCTCCCCGGCGTCGACGACACCGGCGAGGTCGGCCACGAGCGGATCGCCCTCGGAGGCGTCGAACGTGTCGGTAGCCCGGACGGCGTATCCGTCCATCGTTGAGCGATCGAACCCCGGTACGTCGATAGCGGCGTCGACCCGCTCGGCCGCGATGCGACCGTCAGCGTCCAGGAGCTCGACCGATTCCGTCCCGGCCTCGATGTCCAGCGCCTCTAGTGTCGAATGGAGTTCCGACGGCGTCGCGAGGTCGCGAAACTGCTTGCGCTCGGTCACGGCTGGGCCTCCCAGAACTCGACTGTAACGCGATCGCCCGCGTCGTATCCCTCGATCGACTCGGGCACCTGCACCCAGCCGTCGGCCAGAGAGACGCTCGAAAGAATGCTTGCGCCGCTTTCGTGGACCGGTTCGGCGATAGCGCCCTCGTCGGTCTCGCTGACGGTCACTCGAACGCAACTCCGGATCCCGGGTTCGCTCCGGATCTTCCGGTCGAGTTCGGCCTCGACCCGGGCTGGCTCGTCGGGCTCCGTGTCGGCCGTCCAGTTGAGGATCGGTCGGACGAACTGCCAGGCGTTGACGATACAGGCGACGGGATACCCCGGCAACATAAGCACCGGCGTGTCCTCGACCTGGCCGAGCGCGACCGGATGACCTGGCTTGAGTGCGACGCCGTGGACAAGCAATTCGCCACGGTCCTCGACGACGGCCGGCAGCAGGTCCCGCTTGCCGATCGAAGAGCCGCCGGTCGTCACGATCACGTCCGCGTCGATCTCGGCCTCGATCGCGTCCACGAGCGCGTCCCGGTCGTCGGTCACGACGTCGCGATACCGGGTGTCGCCGCCCCAGCGCTCGGCCAGCGAGGAGACCATCAGCCCGTTGGTCTCGATCGCCTCCCCGGGGTCGGGGTCGCTCTCGACTAGCTCCTCGCCCGTTGGGATCACGGCGACTGAGGGCCGTTCCCGAACCGTGACTGACTCGATGCCGACCGACCGCAGCAGTGCCAGATCCGACGGTCGGAGTCGATGCCCCGGATCGAACAGGTGCTGGTCGACCTCGATGTCCTCGCCGACCTCGCTGACGTTCTGACCGACCGCGGCGGCGCTGGTGATCTCTATGGAGTCGCCCACTTCCTGTGCGTTCTCGGTCTTGACGACGGCGTCGGCCGGCTCCGCGACGGGACTGCCCGTGTGAACCCAGGTCGCCCGTTGCGGGCCAGC
>JBEQBN010000254.1:0-3108 GCA_041639775.1 Halapricum sp. | reverse complement strand
ACCGCGAGGACGACCACCGTCGCCACCGTCCCGTCGGCCAGCCCGAGCATTGTCGGCCATACGGGAGGGGCCACTAAATGGTATCCGGAGACATTCGGTGACGAATCGAACACTGAGCGATACGCGTAAGGCCACAGGAACCGAACGCCTGCTCGATGGACGCGTCCGGCTCCACGTCGTCTGACCCCGATGAGTCGACGGCCAGTGCGGAGACGGGAGACACAGAGTCAAATGCCGACGGGGACGAGCTCTCGACCGAACAGCTCCGCGAACAGGTCGAGCAGAAATACGACTTCGACGATTTCGGCCCGGCCGATATGGCCGAGATGACTGCCGAGGAGTGGGACGTGGCGTTCGACGCCGACAGCTGGATCACCGGCCAACCACTGCTTGAGCGCGTCGAGGCCGACCTCAAACAGCGGGTGCTCGATCGAGACGTCTTCGCCCGGATCGAACGCGAAGCGGAGTACCTGCTTGCATACTCCGACGCGGGGTTTGCCGTCGTCTATCCGGACGGCAGCATCGAGGGCGAAGGGACGGTCCTGCGGGATGTCAAGCCGGTCGTTGCGCTGTGTTCGATGGACAGTTACGACCCGCCGAACGTCCCGGACGGCGACGTCCTGCCCGAACCCCAGGAGGTGCCCGAGGGCGGAGGCGAACTGGGGAACCTGATGGTACAGGCCATCGCGGTCGTGCAGCTGCTGGCCGGCATCGCACTGGTCGGCGCCGGGGTCGCGTTCGGGATGGAACCGATTCCGATCGTCGCCGGACTCGGATTCTTGGTCATCGGTGTCGGCTTGCTGTTTGTGGTGGCCAACGCACGACTGTCCGATCGGTTCCGATCCGAGGAGTTTCGTGATCGCCTGCGAGCGGTCAACGTCGGCGGCGAACGGCCGGATTTCCTGCCAATTGACGAGGATGGCCAGGTCAAAACCGAAGAACTGGCTGACGGACGGGAAACCGTCCTGCCACCCCGTTCTGACGGCGACGAGTGATCGGTGCTTCCGTTGACATACTACTCCTCGGACATCAGACGGTCGCGTGCCTCAACCCACCACTGTCACGACAAATGTGAGTACCCCCGTGGCGACGACGACAATTCCGGCGACGAAAGTAATTGTAGCCGCGTATCGTTTCCGCGTCGACCCCTCGAAGTCGAATGTGTCGAGGTCAGTATATGCAATGTATGCGAGTACGGCAGTCCCGACTGCCATCATTACGTGACTACCCAGTCCCACTGTTGTGGATACTTCCAGTCCAGTCCGATCGAAGGCGTATCGCGTCGCAAAGAACCCTTGCCCGAGACTCAGACTACTCAATCCAATGAGAAACCGTCGATGCCCCTTCGAAAATGTTCCCTTTTCGGTCGTCATCATTTCACCCCCAGACCTTCTGTCACTGTATAGTCAGATCCTCCACATAAACCCCGCGAAAAGGCGTATCCAGACAGATAGCAAACGGGCGCTGTCGGGAGCGCAGACTGGAATACGGCCGCGTGATGGCAACACTTGAGTCCCCAAGAGTTTGGGTCAGACTGCCGAAGGGTTTATATACTATCTCGAATTGCGGTCGCATTCACCCCCATATATCGGGGGTTTCGGTGAGTTTATACAGAGTAGGAGCCCAGATTATCACGTATATGCACAGGCGGGACTTCCTCCGGACGGCCGGTGGCGTGGCCGGCGGGGCGGGCACGCTTGCGGCAAGCGGATCGGCGGCCGCGCAGGCGAACGTCAAGCCGGATTACGGTGGCTATCTGGACAGCGCGAACGGGTTCGACGGCTCGACGACTGACCTGCGTGGCCAGGACGCGGTCACGATCGAAGTCGGGGCCGGCAGTGACGGCTACGCGTTCAACCCGGCTGCCGTCTGGGTCGATCCCGGCACCACGATTACCTGGGAGTGGACTGGCAATGGCGGCACCCACAACGTCGTCGGCGAAAACACTGACTTCTCCTCGGGCGATGCTGTTGAAGAAGAGGGATACACCTACGAGCAGAGCTTCGACGAGTCCGGTATTGTCACCTACTACTGTAGCCCCCATCAGAACCTCGGGATGCTCGGCGCCGTTGCCGTCGGCGACGACATTGCGACTGTCGAAGTCGAAACCGGTGGCGGTGAACAGAACCCCGAACATATGGGCGTCCCCTTCCAGCCTCACTACGTCGGGATCGCGACGCTTTTGATGATGAGCGCGTCGCTGCTGTTTACGTTCTTCTTCGTGAAATACGGTGAATCGGCACACACGAGCGGAGGGCGAAGCTAATGTCTTCGTCCGGAAGCACCTACGGCGACATCCACCGGTACGAACAGCCCCGCGAGAGTCCGGCCGCGGCGCTGGCGATCGTCCTGTTGACGATCGTCGAGATCGTCTTTGTCGGGCTGTTCACCTGGGGGCTGATCAGCGGCTGGGGCCTGACGGCCGAGGGGAATATGTTCCTCGGCGGGGTCCTCGGGGTCGTCTTCATCGACCTCTCGTTCATCCTGCTGTTGTACCGCAAAGAGTTCCTGCCGGACGTGATGATCGTCAAGAAGCGTCGGCGCAAGTGGGAGGATCTGTACGTCCGTGAGGAAGACGTCGACGGAACGTCCGTGACCGACGGCGCCTTCGAGAGTGCAAAACGCGCGCTGTATCCCTACTACAAACGATAACTATGTCAACAGACGAAGACAAATATCCGAGCGAATCGGGACGCCGGCGCTTCGTGAAAGGCGTCGTCGGCAGCGCCGCACTCGGGTCAGTCGCGACCGGGACCGCGGCCACTGTCGAGATGGCCACTTCCGCCGCCGGTGCCGGTGGCGGGATCACGGAGTATTTCGCCATCGAGAACACGGACGGTCCGGCCCCACGTGGGATGCCGATCATCCCTATCGAGATCAGAAACGACAACGAAATCTACGGCGTCTGGCCGGAGCCGGAGACCAGAGAGGTCCAAGGTAAGGAAGTCACCGTTGCCGAGACAGACCTGGGCGGGACGACTTACAGCACGACCTGGTTCCAGTACTGCGGGGTCCAGACCTACGAGGGGATCCAGCCCGACGCCGACCAGGACAACGCCTTCCGGTCGGCCAGTGGCACGTACGCCTGGCAGGACGATGTCGAGGACG
>JBEQBN010000253.1:0-3110 GCA_041639775.1 Halapricum sp. | reverse complement strand
CAGCGCGGTCTCGGCGCCGATGTCCCCCGAGGTGGTCAGGCCCATGTGCGAGACGATCACGTCCGCGCCCGCTTCGGCCATCTCGCGGGCCTGCTCCTCGCTAAAGACGTACGGGCAGGTGAGCATGTCCTGCTCGGCGGCCTCCTGGATCATGTCGATTTCCTTGTCGTAGCCCATCCCCGTCTCTTCGAGGTTCTGTCTGAATCCGCTGTCCTCGTCGATGAGGCCCACCGTTGGAAAGTTCTGGACGCCCGAGAACCCGCGCCGTTTCAGATCCTCGATGAAGACGTCCATCTGTCGGAACGGGTCGGTCCCGTTGACGCCCGCGAGCACGGGCGTGTCCTCGACGACTGGGATCACCTCGTGGCCCATCTCGATGACGATCTCGTTGGCGTCACCGTAGGGCAACAGCCCTGCAAGTGACCCCCGTCCGTTCATCCGGTAGCGCCCGGAATTATAGATGATCAGCAGGTCGACGCCGCCACGTTCGGCGAACTTCGCCGAGATACCCGTCCCCGCGCCTGCGCCGATGATCGGGTCACCGTTCGATACCGTCTCCTGAAGTCGGTCTAGCGACTCCTGACGTGTAAACTCCATACGTCACGTACTACCATCACACGATACTATAATGAAAGTTTCTTATATTTCCGGCGAGCTGCTTGTGAACTTCGGGACAAGATCGCCGAATCGAGTCGTCTTTCGCCCGTTGAGCGAAGGCCGCACTCCCCTTTTATTAGTTGCCCTGGATTGCGTCAATGACCATTGCGGCGGCGATGATCGGTTCCTTGGGCACGTCGCTGGCGTCGTCGATTGTAATGTCGTAGGTGTCCTTCAGCGAGAACTGCCCCGAGATGTTCCCGACGTGGTCCCCGTCGACATCGGTAATCTCGTATTTGTGTGGGATCCAGCCGCCGAATGGAACGAGATTCCGCGCGAGGGTGATCGCCGCGCCCCGGGAGTTGATTTCGGCAAGCTTCCGCTCGTCGCGCGCGTCGCGAACCGTCCAGGTGTCCTGGAGAATCGAGTAGTCGTTGTCAAGAATGACGATGTCCTCGCCAGTCTGTGCGTCCGTGAGGATGTAGTCGCCAGCCACGTCGATGATGGACCCTGCCTTGACGGTGAAGACTTCGTTCCCGTCGCTGTCGACGAACGGAAACTCCTCTTTCATCTTGAGCAGTTTCTGCTTGCCGCGCAACACGACGTTCCCGCGCGCGTCCTCCGCACGGTACTTGTTGCGGACAAGCGACTGTACGACCGTATACTGGTCGTCTGAGAGATCGACTCCCCTAATTACGTACTCCCCTCGCTGGCTCATACTTTGATTGTCACAGATATATCACTTGAAACTACTGCAATCGAGTCAGTCCTCCGGTCACACAGTGAACGTGACGTAGAACACGTGGTCGTTCGGACAAGAGATAGGCCGGACCTTGCGGCGGTCTGCGTCCGGTTCGGGCGGTTCGGTTGCCGAGACGCCCTGGACGGTCGAGTCCCGAGGGAGCCCCATATTCGTGTCGGCGCCACACTCGGGACAGCGAAGTTGCCGGATGCCCATATCACGGCCTTCGAGACCCGGGGGCAAAATGACTGTGGGATCGGCCGCGCCCAACGTATTGGGTCCGCCATTAATATCGTGACCGAAACTAGTCACGTATGATGTCAGAACACGCTTCCCGATCGACGGTACGGCTCGTCCCCGACGTCGCGGGCGGGACGACGCTGGGAGTGTCGCGTGCGGCACTGCTGGCGTTGATCGTCCTCTTCGCCGGGGCGACGCTGGTCGGTGTCGAGGTGCCCTTGCGGACCCAGGCGGTCGTCTACCTGTTCGGGATGGTCGCGATGAACCTTCCCCACGGCGGGTTCGAACACTTCAATAACCTCCGGCGGCGGACGACCGAATTCCAGCTCCGGTACGTGGGACTGTACCTGGGTAGTATCGCTGCGTTCGTGGCCCTGCTCTTTGTTGCACCGATCGCCGGACTCACACTGGCGATTAGCGTCGCCGTCGCGAAGGGCGGCCACGGTGGATTGCACGTTATGGACGCTACCTACGGCACCGATCACTTACAAACGAAATTCCAGCGGGCGCTGGCAGCGCTCGTCCGTGGCGGGGCCGTGATGGCCGTCCCGATTTTCTTCTTCCCGGAGACGTTCCACACGTTCAGCGCCATTATGGTCGATATCTTCGAGCCCGGTGGACTCGCGGCAGTCAGTCCCTATTTTGACCTCACGCGATGGTTGATCGGGGCTGGCTATGGCGGCCTTCTCGTTGCCCATCTTGGCCTTGGCTACGTCCGTGCGACTGGTTCCGGAGCCTATCTTGCGGATGCCGTCGAGACGCTGCTTTTGGTCGGGTACTTCGCGGTCGTTCCGGTTGTCATCGCCGTCGGGCTGTACTTCCCGCTGTGGTACTCCGCCCGCCAGGTCGCTCGGACGACAGCCGTCGATGGCGACGCCCCTGCAGAGTCCACTGGCGAGGGGCTGCTTGCGGTCCTGGACAGCGATGATACCCGACTGGTCGCGCTCGGCGCTTGGGGCGTGCTGATAGCCGGCTCGGTCGTTACGTTCGGCCTGGCGGCGCTTCTGTGGACGCTTTCACCCCAACCGCTCGGCGGCGAGAGCCTTGCGATTGGCCTCGTCGCGTTCTGGAGTATTTTCATCAGTATTATCGCGCTCCCGCACGTCGTCATCGGATCGTGGTACGATCGTGACCGCGGGATCTGGTACGTACCCTGACTATGTTCGACGATACCCCACTTGACGGCGACGACGTGACAGTGATCGGCGGCGGTTTCGGCGGGCTTGCGTCGGCCGCGTATCTGGCTGACGCCGGTGCCGACGTGACCGTCCTCGAGCAAAACGAACAACTCGGCGGCGCGGCGAACCTCATCGAAGAAGACGGGTTCCGGTTTGATACCGGCCCGTCCTGGTATCTTATGCCAGACGTCTTCGAGCGGTTTTTCGGCCATTTCGACCGCACGCCAGAGGAGTACTACGACCTGGAGCGACTCGACCCCCATTACCGGGTGTTCTACGCCGACAGCGAACCCCAGCCGGGAAAGGGCTCGCCCTACAGCGACGAGGTCGATGCCGACTGTGACTGGGTAACT
>JBEQBN010000252.1:0-3114 GCA_041639775.1 Halapricum sp. | reverse complement strand
GCGAAGGGTTGGGACGAGAGATTTCCAGGGGCGACGCTGCGGACCTCGCGGCGACGCTGAAAGAACGGGCAATCCGAGAACTCGAGGAGGCGATCGCCGTGCGCGAGCAGTACAGGCCGGTCGACGGAGACGGTATCGTCGTCTATGACTCCGACGGACCAAAGCGGGTCGACGGGACACCGTGGGAACCACAGGAGTGAGACCGTCGCTCGGCGGCACTTTCATAATAGAGGCGGACAATCAACCGAACGGTGGTTTACCCTTGGAGATCTCAGATAAACTCCTGTGTCTGTTCAGTGCGGACGTATCAGCTGAAGACGATCGCTACGTGATCGAAGTGCCGCGCCGCGAGGTCGAGACGGGATCGATCGAACCCGACGAGACCTATCGCGTCGCGCTGATCGCGGGTGAAAACGAGGACGAAACACGAGCGGCGGAAACCGGAACGCCCTCCGAACCCCAGCCGCCAGTCGAGAACGGGGAGATCCGCTACGTCGAAATCGAAGACATCGGCAAACAGGGCGACGGCATCGCGCGCGTCGAGCGTGGCTACGTCATCATCGTTCCCGGTGCCGAAGTCGGCGACCGCGTCAAAGTCGAAATTTCGGAAGTCAAGTCCAACTTCGCAGTGGGCGAAATTATCGAAGAAGACATCTGATCGGCCGATTTCGCTCTCCGACAATCTGATCGGCTGTAGGCAGTCAATACGGGCACGACCGACAGGACTCACTCGATGTATTCGACGTTCGTATCACAGACTGGACACTGTTGGACGCTTTCGGACTGATTGAGGTCGGCTTGCGTGCCTGTCCATCCACATTCGGGACACATCACTGGTTCGGCCATTATTTGCCCTTCAGTCCGAGACACACAAGAAATGCAACGGTTTCCAGCGCCCTTGCTACTGTGCCCTCCTCGGAGACTGGTGACGCCGGCGACGATACACTGCAACTCGAACGTATCACCGACACCCGTCGTAAACGGAGAGGGATCGAAGATCCCTCAAGCAGTCGGGCCTCGCCCGACGACGGCGGGGACTCCCTTCGCTGACGTAGGTGGCCGGCCACCGACAGCAACCACAAAGGTATCTCAGCGACACACCGGGACAGGCCAGTTCGAACCGAGAATTGTAAGTATTTGGCAGTGGTATCACTCAGTTGTATGACGGAGTTCGAATCCTTCGCGGACGTGGACGAACCGGCAGTGACACGAGCGATTAGCGACGAGTGGACGGCGGAGTTCAGAGAGAGTATCGAAAGCGACGTCCTGATCGTCGGTGGTGGCCCGTCAGGAGCAATCGCAGCGAAAGAATTAGCAGAACGAGGTGTCGATACAGTCGTTCTCGAGGAGAACAACTATCTGGGCGGGGGCTTCTGGCAGGGAGGGTACCTGATGAACAAGGTGACGTTTCGAGATCCATCACAGCACATTCTGGACGAGTTGGGAATCAGATACCGAAGCGTCGAGTCCGAGGACGGATTGTACGTCGCGAGCGCGCCCCACGCGACGGCGGCGACGGCAGCCGCGGCAGGAGAGGCCGGGGCCGCAATCCTGACTATGACACAGTTCACCGACGTGGTGGTGCGGGACGACTACCGGGTGACCGGCGCCGTCATCAACTGGTCGCCAGTTGACTCACTACCGAACAATCCGCCGATCGACCCAGTGCCGATCACGGCGGATCTCGTCATTGACGCGTCCGGTCACGACGCCGTCGTCGCGTCGAAGCTCTCCCAACGTGGTGCACTCGAGCTGCCGCTCGATACACCCACGACGGATACGACGCTGGAGTCGGACGGTGATGAGCACGACGAGGTGACTCGACGACTGCCCGGCCACGACGCGACATCACACGGCTCGATGTGGATCAACGAGTCCGAGGACGCCATCGTCGAGCACACCGGACTGGTCCACGACGGTCTCGTCGTGACTGGGATGGCCGTCGGAACGACGTATGGCCTGCCGCGGATGGGGCCGACCTTCGGCGCGATGCTCGTCTCCGGCAAGCGCGCCGCCCGAGTCGCGCTTGATGAACTCGACAGTGAGGCTGAACCCGTCGAAGAAATACCTGAAACCGCACCGTCCGCACTCGCCGACGACTAAGACGGACTGGCAACGACTACCCAACCCGTTTGCGAACGAACGATGCCAGCCGCAAGCGACAATTGACCGTAGCGAAACGGCACCCTCTCAAAATCGTCGAAAACGGAATATCGCCGGCGACAGTGGCTATCACTCGACTGTCACGCTCTTGGCCAAATTGCGCGGCTTGTCGATCGACCGACCGAGAATCGAAGCAGTGTGATAGGAGACAAGCTGGAGCTGGACGTTCGCGAGGACGGCCGCAGTGCGGGGATGGGCTTCGGGGATTCGAAGCACGTGGTCGGCGTATCGCTCGACGTCGCTTTTGCCGTCTGTGACGGCGATGACCGGTGCGTCGCGAGCTTCGACCTCTTTGACGTTACCGATGGTCTTTTGAGCCAGTTCGTCGTCGCCGGTGACGACCGCGAACACGGGCGTCTGATCGGTCACCAGCGCCAGCGGACCGTGTTTCAGCCCGCCGGCGGCAAAGCCCTCCGCGTGTTTGTACGTGATCTCTTTCATCTTCAGCGCGCCTTCGAGCGCGACCGGGTAGTTCAACTCCCGACCGACAAAGAAGTACGCGTCCGAGGAGACGTACGTGTCAGCGACCTCGCGAGCGGCCGACCCGTCAAGTACTTCCTGGACTTGCCCGGGAAGGTTCCGAAGGGAGCTGATGATGTCACGAGCACCGTCAGTGCTGGTCATCCCGAGCGCCAGCAGGTTCAACGAGGCCAGTTGCGAGGCGAAGGTCTTGGTCGCGGCGACGCCGATTTCCGGACCGGCCCGGATGTAGAAGACGTGATCGGATTCTCGTGCGACCGTCGAGCCGACGACGTTCGTCACGCCGAGGGTACGCGCGCCGCGGCGCTGGGCTTCCCGAAGCGCCGAGAGCGTGTCAGCAGTCTCTCCACTTTGTGTGACGCCGATCACGAGCGCGTCGCCGATCGGTGGCGGTGAGGTAGCGAATTCGCTGCTCCGGAACGCTTGGGCGGGAATCCCGGCCTGTCGGAACAGCTCGGCCCCGTACAGTGC
>JBEQBN010000251.1:0-3119 GCA_041639775.1 Halapricum sp. | reverse complement strand
AACGGGACGACGAGCCCGAGCGCGAGGACGCCCACGACGAAATGCGGGAAGTACGCCCCCGAAAGCAGGAGTTCACGGCTCTGTGTGGCCGCCGGGCCACCGGACGCGAGCACGCCTAACAGTCCGATGAGCGTCACCGTCTCGACGGCGATGAGGCCGTCGTCGGCCAGACAGAATAGGTGGTTCGTCCGACTGAGGCCACCACCGCTTGCGACGGTCCCGAGTAGTGCTGCGGAGATACCTGTCGATGCCCCACTCATCAGAAAGATGACCGGCAGATACTGGCGGTTCCACAGCGGGACGACCGAGATATCCGTGAGCAACATCGCGGTATAGACGATGACGCCAGTCGCAGTGACACTGCCGACGGCGTGGACACCCAGTCGGGCGCGCCCGGTCGGCCGGATCAGGTCCGCGATCCAGTCAAGCGTGGCGACGACGCTCCAACCGTCCGGCAGTGGGAGTCGCTCGTCGATCCAGCCGACGATCCGACGAGGAAGGTAGCTCAGCCCCTCGAAGTCGGTGTGACGCTCGCCGAACAGCAGCCAGAACGCTTCGAGGGTGACAAATAGCGCAAACAGGACGATAAACCACGTCCCGATGACCAGCCAGGAACCGAAGTTGCTGAACAGAATCGGGAACGTGAGTGCACGTAGGGGCGCACCGAGGTGGGACAACAGCGCCACACCGCCGACTGCGATGGCGACGACGCCGATAACAGCACCCCAGCGTGAGGTCTCTTCGCAGGCGAAAATTTCGGCAGGCCCCGCTGCACGCGGCCGAAATAGCTCCGAGGAGACGACCGAAGTCAGGTACGCGCCACCGCTCAATCCACCCAAAAAGAGGTAGGTCGCGATAAATATCTCCCAGTGACCGCGGGCGATCCAGACGAACTCCGAAGCAGTGGCTGCGTCGCTCATGAGTCCTCAGCTGCCTGTTTGACCCCTTGCATACCTGTCAGGCTACGCTCCCCACTGGACTCTATGATGACGTTCGTGCGGTTCTGCTCGAAGCGCTCTGCGGCTTCTTGAGAGGCTTGATCGAGCAACTCACCGACCGGGCCGGCGTCGAGTGCGTCGCCGACACATTCGTCGACACAGGCCGGCTCGAGGGCCGTGCCTTCCTCTTGTTGCTCGTTTTTCGATGGCGCGCCGGCGCCGGCGCCAGCGCCCTTGTCCAGACAGAGATTGCACTTTTGCATTAGGCCGTCGTCGCCGTACTGTGGCGCGCCATACGGACAGGCCCAGCCACAGTACCCACAGCCGATGCACTTGTCCTGGTCAATTGTAACGATCCCGTCGCTCTCGCGTTTCTCGATCGCACCGGTCGGACAGACCTCCTCACAGGGGGCGTCCTCACAGTGCATACACGACAGGGAGACGTTTGTCTCCTCGTAATTCGGGAACTCCCCCTCAGAGACGGTTTCGACACGCCGCCAGTCGACGTGTCCGGTGTCGGTATCGTGGCGGTTCTTGCAGGCGATCGAGCAGGCGTTACAGCCCATACAGCTGTCGGCATCGAAATAAAAGCCCCACTGCTCGCCCATCAGGCGTCACCTCCGCTCGTGACCTCAACCGCAAGGTGTCTGTCTATCTCGCCCGATACGGGATCGATCTGTTCGGGTTTGTTCAGTAGCATATTGTTCGCGCCGTCTCCGTCCGGCTGGACCGAACCCCGGCCGAAGCCGTAGGGTTCGACGCTGACGGTCCCTGGGCGGATACCCTCGGTGACCGCAGCCATCAGCGATACGTCTCCGTGTTCAGCGGTGACCGTGACCATATCACCGTGTTCGATGTCGCGATCGTCAGCGTCCGCAGGATGGATGACCAAGTAGTTGCCGCGGTAGTCCTCGTGTTCGAGGTTGTACGATTCGGCGAGTTGTTCGAGCGGGTACGAAAGGGCCTGATCGCCGCCGTGGGAGAACTCGACAGTGCGAGTGTCGAGCATCTCCAGGGGGTACTCCTCGGTCAGTTCCTCGCCAATTGTCCCCGGCTCGACCCACTGCGGACCGGTCTCGATTTCGGTTCCGACCCGCTCGCTGAGTTTCCCGTACATTCCATCGAGCTTCTTGTCGAGATCGAACCAGAACTCATCGGCTCCCTGTGCGAACCCGCCGTGCTGCCACTTCTCGTACGGGTTGCGATGCTGGTCGTCGTCGAACACATAATACGTGTCGTGGTCTTGCTCCAGTTCCTCGAGGGTAAGATCGACCGACTCGAGCTGGTCGTTGATGAATTCCGTCTTGTCTTCCCAGGGGAAATACTCCTCGTAGCCCATCTCGCGGCCGAGTTCGCTGACGATCTCGAAGCCGGGCTTGCTGTTCCACTGGGGCTCGATTGCAGCCTGGGAACCGGTGATCCACGGGTGTTCGTTGTACGCCCCGTACCCGCCGGATTCGAACATCGGCTTTTCGAGCTGTGAGGCCTCAGGTAGAACTACATCGGCCTTGCGGGCAGTCTCACTCCAGAAGGCGTCGATCCCGATGACCAGATCCATCTTCTCGAGGGCACCGTCTTTCTCGTCGGTTCCGAGCCATTCCTGGGCCGCGCCGTCAGTGACCGGATTCCGGTAGTAATACACCATCCCGTTGATGTCGCCGTTATCGACCATCTCTGGGACGCGATTCTGAACCGGTTTGCCAGTCATCGAAGCGTAGCCTTCGTCTTTGTCGGTGAGATAACAGCGGTTGTCTTCGGCGTTGTTCGGGAGTTGTTCCTCACAGCCGACCTCGAAGGGGTCCGACAGGGGTGGGCTGGTGTGCCAGCGCTGTCCGCCTGGGCGGTCGATGTTGCCGACCAGCGCTGTCAGCGCGACGACGTTCTGTGCGCCCTTCTGGTGATCGGCGCTCTGTCCAAGGCCAGTCCAAGAAGTGATCCCTGCGGCAGGTGCGGCCTCGGCGAATTCGATGGCGATCTCGCGGATTGTCTCCGCGCCCAGTCCGTCGTGTTCAGCCAGACCAGTCTTCTCTGCGGCCCATTCGGGGGTCTTGCCCTCGACGGCCTCCCTGTAGGCCTCGAAGCCGTGGGTGTACTCCTCGACGAACGTCTCGTCGTACAGCCCTTCTTCGATGATGACGTTGGCCATTGCAAGTGCCAGCGCGCCGTCAGTCCGGGGTTCGA
>JBEQBN010000250.1:0-3130 GCA_041639775.1 Halapricum sp. | reverse complement strand
ACCGGATCGCGGTGCGTGGTGACTGTCGCGTGTGACTCGATCCATTCGCGGGTGTACGGCAGGCCGATGGACTCCTCGCCGTGATATTTCGGTTCGAACGCGTCCGGATGGACGTAGATCTCTTCGGTGTCGTCGACAAACGCCGGCAGCCCCTTCGTGTGGTCGTAATGGCCGTGACTGAGGACGAGCGTTTCATATGGCCCCAACCCGAGCTTGTCGGCGTTGTCAGCCGCGATACCAGTCTGTCCGGTATCGAAGAGGACGCCACCGACGTCGGCGGCAAAGCCCCACTCGGCTCGCAGTCCCTTGGGGCGGGAGCCGCCCACCTCGTTATCGGAGAGGATCGTCACCCCCGTCATCGCTTGTCACCACCATCGTGTTCGTGATCGTGGCCGTGGTCGTCGTGATCGTGGTCGTCTCTGCAGTTGTCCTCCCCTGGGAGTTCTCGCTCCAGGTCACCGTCCTGAAAGCGTTGCACTGCCTCTCGGACAGTGCCGTCGGCACCACAGTAGACGGGAAAGTCCATCGCGTGGAACTGGTCGCTCGCCCGCGCGCCGACGTGGACGCAGACGAGCGCGTCGGCGCCGGTATCGGCGACCGTTTCCGGCGGTGAGCCACTACCCCCGCGATGGTCGCTATCGTTGTCGTGCACTTCGACGGATCCAGTCTCGGTATCGTAGACCGTGTAGGTCGGCGCCCGACCGAAATGATGTGACACGTCGGCATCGAGCCCCCCGTCGCCGCGAGTCGGCACACAGACTTGCATCGTATCCGTTCGTTGTAGTTGCCAGCAAAAAATGCCTCTTCCGGTCTCACCGCCCGCACAAGACTCTTCAGTCCGTACGCTCACGATGAATCAATATCGAGGTCAGTGAGCAGACTACCGACGAGTCCGAGCTGCGTGACGGACTGTTTCGCGCTTTTGGCGTGTTCGGCCTTTTGTTCGGGCAACTCCTCGATGAGGTCGTCTAGTGTGGCAAGCAGCGCCCGCTTCTCGGCATCCAGTTCCGCTACGTTGAATGTGACACTGAGCGTCTCGAAACCGTCGACAGCGGCCCGACGAACGCGTCCGTCATCGTCTTCGAGTGCTTCGAGCAGGAATTCGACGAGACGCTCCCTGTCTGCACCGAGGTCGCCAATCGTGTATCCGCCGACCTGCTCGGTATCGCTCGTGGCGATCCGGATTTCGAGCATCGGGTAGGCATCACGCAGGAACCGAACGACGGACTGTCGAACGTAGCCGTCGTCGCTGTCGTATACCGGATAACACGCCTCAAACAGGTCCGAATAGATCGATACGCGGTCGACCGAATCGGTTGATTCGATCTCGTCGATCACGTCGTTGACGCGATCGGCGTCACCGGACGAAATCGCCCCGGCGAATGACTCCGGCGTTCGTTCCATACTGGCAATACGGCCTTCCTGCTAGTGTCGGTTTCGGATCGCGTCCAGCCTTCGTCCCGATAGACGAGTTTTTCCGGCACGGTAAGCTACTGTCTCGTGGTGGCAATGACGAGCAGTTACCCCCACTGAGCCCCGTGTGACGAAGCGTTTACCCCGAGCCACCGTCTCTCGAACTCGTTGCTGATTCGATCGAGCGTCTACCCGATTCGGTCGAGGATCTCCTCGTAGTAGCGACCGAAGGCGCGATCGGAGCGCGAACGCGGCCGTTCGAGGTCGATATCGAGGACCTCTTGGACACGACCCGGTTCCTTGTCCATCACCACGACTCGGTCACCGAGTTTGATAGCCTCCTCGATGTCGTGGGTGACAAAGAGCACGGTCTTGCCGGTTGCTTCCCAGATATCGAGCAGTTCTGCCTGTAGCATCGTCCGGGTCTGGGCGTCGACGGCGCCGAACGGCTCGTCCATAAGCAGCAGGTCGGGATCGGGAGCCAGCGCGCGAGCGAGCGCGACGCGCTGTTTCATCCCGCCGGAGAGGTCCTTCGGGTAGCTGTCGGCGAACCCCTCGAGCCCGACCAGTTCTAGGAGTTCCCCCACCCGCTCGCGCCGCTGATCGGTCGACGTGTCGGTCTGTTCGAGCCCGAACCCGACGTTGCCGGCGACCGTCCGCCACGGGAAGAGGTGATACTCCTGGAAGACGATCCCCAGTTCCGGGCCAGGGCCGTCGATGGGGTCGCCGTCCAGCCGAACTGCGCCATCGGTGGGCGTCTGTAGTCCGGCGATGATCCGAAAGAGCGTCGTCTTCCCACAGCCGGAGGGGCCGACGATCGTCACGAACTCGCCGGGCTCGACGTCAAAGGACACCCTCCGCAGTGCTTCGACGGGACCGTTCGAGCCGTCATAGACCATCGAGATGTCCTCGACAGTGACGCGGTTCGCGTCGGCACCTACCGCCATACCAGGACCCTCCGTTGGGCCACTCGAAAGGCGGTATCGACCAGTAGGAACATCACACTCAACACGAGGATGTACGCGATCACGCGATCGACCTGCAGGGAGTTGGCCGACCGGAAGATCTGCCGGCCGATCCCCGGCGCGCCGAAGATCTCCGCCGCGACGACGAGCATCCAGCAGCGACCGATCCCCGTCCGAACCCCGGTCGTGATCTCGGGCAGCGACGCCGGCAGGACGACCGATCGAATGAGACCGGTCTGGCGCTTGACGCCCAGACTGCGAGCGACGTCGAGCAGGTCGTCGGAGACGCCCTCGACGCCGCCGTAGGCGGCGTAGAAATTGATCCAGAACGCGCCGATCGCGATGATGAACGCCGCGCCGGCGTGCCCGATCCCGAACCACGCGATCGCGAAGCCGATCAGCGCCAGCGGCGGGACGGGCCGGAGCACCCGAACAACCGGCGTCAGCGCCTCGTCCAGCACTCGACTCCAGCCGAGGGCGACACCGGCAGCGACGCCGAGCGTGGTGCCGACGACCGTTCCCGGGAGCCAGTGGAGGATACTGTCCAGCAGCGCGGTCTGCATCGTCCCGGACGCGATCTCCGACTGGACAGTCACTGCGACCGCCAGCGGCGACGGGAGAATGTACGCAGGCTGGAGCGTCGATCCGACCCACCAGAGACCGACGAACCCGGCGAGTCCGAGTAGTCCCAACAGCAGGCGCCTGGGATCGATAGCCTCGACGATCGGTCCGATATCGTCGGTCCGTTTGAG
>JBEQBN010000249.1:0-3171 GCA_041639775.1 Halapricum sp. | reverse complement strand
CGAGCCGACGACAGCCGTCGCGTCCGGTGGCGTGATCCGGGTCGCCAACGCGTCTACGATCGAGGACGGGGTCGTCAAAGAGACCGCGCTACCGAAGACCGGGTTGCCGGGGATTCAGGTGATGGAGTACCTACGGGCGTTCTATTCGGGGCGGCTGGGCCTCAATCGCGTCAACGGTCTCATCCTCATCTCCGGCGCGTTCGGACTGTTCCGGACCGATGTCGTCCAAGAGATCGGTGGCTACAGACACGACACGATCACCGAGGACTTCGACATCGTCGTTCGCCTGCATCGCTATCTCAAAGAGCACGACCGGACCTACACCGTCGATTTCGTCCCGGAGCCGGTCGCGTGGACGGAGGTCCCCTCGAAGTTACGAGTACTCAGCAGGCAGCGCCGGCGGTGGTTCCGGGGGATGGTCGAGACAGTTGTCACACACAGGAGAATGCTGTTTAACCCCCGGTACGGCCGGGTCGGGACAGTAATCCTGCCGTTCTTCGTCGCGGCGGAGACGGTCGGCCGGCTCGTCGAGGGGCTCGGCTACGTTCTATTGCCGCTGGCGTGGTATTTCGGGCTGTTGGACGTCGAGTTCTTCCTCGTGTTCGTCCTGCTGACGACCGGATTCGGCGTCTTCCTGTCGTGGTTCGGCGTGTTTAGCGAGGTCTGGAGTTTCAACCGTTATGACAGCCCCTGGCAGATCCTTCGCCTGCTGTGGTACGGCGTACTGGAGAACTTCGGCTACAGACAGTGGCGAGCGTTCATCGCCTGGCGCGGGCTGTTCGAGTATCTCCGCGGTGTCGAGACGTGGGGCGCGATGGAGCGAGCCGGCTTCACGACCGAGGACGATTAGTGGGTTCGGAACCGAATAACACCTATGACAGACGCGGAGGTGCGGGACTATTTCCAGGACCTCTATCGATTGGGGAGCGATCCATCGGCATCGCTTGAGGAGAAAATCGAGCAGGCGATTACGATCGGGCGGGACCGCCTTGACGTCGATTACGGTGTTCTCTCCTACACTGGCAGCGGCGACTACGAGGTGATCGGCTCGACGATACAGAGCGGCCAGTACGCTGCCGGCTCGACACACGACTTGGAGACGACGTGGTGTCGACACGTCGTCAGCGACGACGAAACGCTCGTAATTTCCGATGCGAGTGACTCGCCATACAGCGACGACATCGCACGGGACGTGACTGGTCTCCAGTGTTATATCGGCGCGTCGATCGTGGTCGATGGCGATACCTACGGGACGCTGTGTTTCTCGGGTGACGAGCCACGGCCGTCCGCGTTCGGGGCCGAAGAAAAACAGTTCGTGGAGTTGCTCACCCAGTGGATCGGTCACGAGATCGAACGTGAGCGTCACTATCGCGCGCTCGACGCACAGAACGAGCGGCTCAACGAGTTCGCGGGCGTGCTTGCACACGACCTTCGAAACCCGCTGACTGGGGCCCGGGGATACACGGAATTGGCTGCCGAATCGGTCTCGGACCCCGAAGCGGACTACCTCCAGACGGCGCTTGACTCACTCGACCGGATGGAGACGCTGATCACCGAGACGCTCACGTTGGCCAAAGAGGGCGCGGATGTCGGGGAACGAGAGCCGGTGCAACTGTCGTCGGTCGCCCGAACGGCGTGGAAGACAGTGTCACCGACGACAGCGACTCTCGAGATCAGCAACGATCGGACCGTCCAGGCCGACAGGTCCCGACTGCGTCAGCTGTTCGAGAACCTCTTTCGTAACGTCGAGGAACACTGCGATGCGGGCGTGGTGGTGACAGTCGAAGGAACTCAGGACGGATTTGCCGTCGAAGACACGGGCCCGGGCCTCCCTGAGGAGATTGCCGAATCGCTGTTTGGCGGTGCGTACGGAACGGGACGTCGCGGACTCGGCTTGCTGATCGTCGAACGGGTCGTTTCCGGACACGGCTGGAACGGCAGTGTCGCATCCGACAAGACTGGGACCCGATTTGAATTCTCCGGAGTCGGCGTTGTCACTGACCCGCCGCGCCCGGCAGATTGATACGTATCCCTACTCCGATCTCACGGCAATCCTCCTGTACCTTGTGACTCCGTGTCAACCTCGGTGCCCGCTGAAAGCTTGAAACTCTTCGAGCCCGAAGCGTGGCTATGGTCGAACACGAGGCAGTCGTCGAGGCGCTCCGAGGCGTACACGATCCGGAAATCCCGGTCAACGTCTACGATCTCGGTCTCGTCTACGAGATCGACATCAACGGCGCCACTGTCGATGTCGAAATGACGCTGACGAGTCCGACCTGCCCGATCGCCGGCCAGATGGTCACACAGGCCGAAAACGCCATCGAGGCAGTCGATGACGTCGAGCAAGCGACCGTCGAACTCGTTTGGGACCCGCCGTGGTCCCCGGAGATGGCCACTGACGAAGGCAAGATGAAACTGCAGTCGATCGGCGTCTCCGTCCCCGGCTCGAGTGGCGATTCGGACGGAGACAATGGCTCACAGTCAGCCGAACACAGCCCGTTCTAGTCCTCAAGCACCTCGGACTCGAGTTCGTCGAATAGGTCTCTGACGCGCCCGTTGATCTCCTCGCGGATCGCGGCGACTTCCTCTGGCGATCGGCCGTCCGGATCGTCCAGATCCCAGTCGCGGCTGTCGCCGCTCCAGGTCGCCGGGCAGACGTCCGCTGCCGAACAGCCCATCGTGATGACGTAGTCGCTATCGCTGGTTTCTTCGAAAGTGATCTCTCGGGGCTGGCGATCGGAGAGATCGACGTCAATCTCGCTCATCGCCTCGAGTACTTCCTCGTGGACGTGATCCGCCGGTCGGGTCCCCCCCGTGACGATCGATACCTCTTCGTTGAGTCCCCGCGCCTCGATCTCGCGCTCGGCGAACGCGTAGGCCATCTGCGAGCGGCCGGCGTTCTGGACGCAGACAAAGCCGAGTTTGACGTTGTCGGTCATATCTGCCGAGACGCGGGGGTGCGGAATAGCGTTTGCTAAGACCTCTATTGTCGTGTATATAGAATGTCGAAAGACAGTCCAGACTGTGTTCTCTGAGCTACCTCATCGGAAACGGCTCGTTCCATCTGTTTATATCGGAAGGCGGCACAACCCGTGGCGTGACGACCGAGTCCGAGTGCGTCGACGCGCTGCGAGAGGCTGCCGAGGAGCTGGACGAGTCACCGACGAAAGC
>JBEQBN010000248.1:0-3176 GCA_041639775.1 Halapricum sp. | reverse complement strand
AACGAGTCGCCGGCGTCGATCCGGTCGCGCAACTGACGCGCAGTGATCGTTTCAACCATACCACTCGGTACGGACTCACCGAACTTATACTCCGTACCAATAGAATGTATCCGTGAAACTACCTTATTGCGCC
This sequence comes from Halapricum sp., assembly GCA_041639775.1. GTDB lineage: Archaea > Halobacteriota > Halobacteria > Halobacteriales > Haloarculaceae > Halapricum. The sequence continues at coordinate 3,043 of JBEQBN010000248.1, read as the reverse complement.
GACCACCCATTGGCTGGCTCACAGAAATTGAAGTCGATATCGACCTAATCGCCGTGTCCCTGTCCACGCTGTTGCTGAACTTCGACCTCGACGGAGATCGATGGGGGTAGATCACGCCCGGCGACCGAGCGCGCGAACTCGTCGTGTCCGACGATCTCGATTGTCCTGGTATAGACAGTGTAGTTCCAGGCACCGAAGTCATCGCCGGAGTCAAGCAGTGTCTTCGATTGCGGGACCCGCAGGTCCTCGGGTGGCTGTGGATGTGGTCCTTTGTGTTCGACGCCTTTGCGTGCGGCATCGGTCTTGATCTGCTCAACGACGTCCTCAAGCATATGTCGGTCTCCACTCTCGAAGGTGAGTTTCGTGACGAAGGGCATTGTTGGCAGTGAGTGGGCCGTCCGGACATAAAAGCACACCCATAGTGACGGCCATCCACGCCACGAGAGCGGTGCCGGCCCACGCTGCAATCGACCGCAACCGTCAGTCCGAAATGGCCTGTTCGGACGGGTCTGCGTCCTCGGTCGTCAGTTCGTACAGATTTTGTCGGGCGTCTGCGAAGTAGACGTCCTCTTCGACGACGCCGACCTCCTCAAGTCGCTCGAGTGCGTAACGCACCGTCCGAGCCGAAAGCATCGACTCCTCGACAATCCCCTTCTGTGTCAGCGGCCCCTTGTATTCGAGAACTTTGAACACGAGCTTTGCGCTCGGCGGTAGATCCGTGATATCCTCCCCGTCGGATTCTGTCATTGGCTGGAAGCACGGCCCGGCGCCGTTTGAATGTTACCCTGTGTGCAGTCAACAACCTCGGGGGCAAGCCCCGTGGCATCCACCTCGATATTCTGTGAATCGTCACAGCAGTCCGTATCAGCGCCGGCCTGTAACGAACGCCTTTTCACTTCGGGTAGCCGATAGTGGCGTATGGCTACCGAGACGGCCGACGGATTGACCGGTCACGTTCGAAGCGTGACCGTGACGACGCTGGCCTCCCTGATGGGGATCGTCGCAGCGCTGGTCTCCGAGTACGGTCTCGAAGCCGCGCCTGCCGGACGGATCAACGTCTTTGTCGTCCTCGGCGCGGTCCTGGTTCAGATACCGATCCTCCAGGTGCTTGGCGTCGATACGCAGGACTTCAGTACGAAAGATCATCTCTATATCGCGTTTATGACGTTTTCCTTGTGGTTCGTCTCCTGGACGATGATTCTCACTGCGTCGACCGTCTAGCCGGGTGACTTACAATGGCTGATGACAGCATAGCCGTCGTCGATCTTGAACGATGCCAGCCTGACCGCTGTAACTACGAGTGTATGAACTTCTGTCCGCCCAACCGGACGGGCAAGGAGTGTATCGTCAAGCGCGGCGACGCCTACGAAGCAGACGAACCGTTCGAGGGTGGGCCCGATCAAGTCCGCATCTCCGAAGAGATCTGTCTGGGCGAGTCCTGTGGGATCTGCGTTGAAAAGTGCCCGTTCGACGCCATCGAAATCATCAACCTCCCCCAGGAACTGAACGACGAGCCGATCCATCGCTACGGCGAGAACGCTTTCTCGCTGTACGGCCTGCCTGCCCCGGGCGATGGGCGTGTGACGGGTATTCTCGGACCGAATGGAATCGGGAAGACCACGGCCGTCCACATCCTCGCCGACGAGCTCACGCCGAACCTCGGGGCGTACAACGAGGAATCCTCGTGGGATGCAGTGATTGATGAGTACCGCGGGACTGCGCTTCAGGACTACTTGGAAGCGTTGATCGACGGCGATGTCAGCGTCGCCCGCAAGCCCCAGTACGTCGATCAGATCCCAGATCAGTTCGACGGCACGACCCGCCAGCTGCTTGAACGGACCGACGAGCGCGGCGAGTTGGATGCCCTCATCGAGCGCGTCGGTATCGGTCCCGTCGTCGATCAGGACATTGACACGCTCTCGGGCGGTGAACTCCAGCGTGTCGCGCTCGTGGCGGCGCTGGCCCGGGACGCGGAGTTCTACTTCCTGGACGAGATCACGCCCTACCTGGACATCGGCCAGCGGATGACCGCCGCCCGAATCATCCAGGAACTGGCCGAAGAGGGCGACCGGTCGATGCTCGTGGTCGAACACGACCTCGCAATTTTGGACCTGCTTGCCGACGCCTTGCACGTCGCCTACGGTGAACCCGGGGCCTTCGGTGTCATTACCGACCCCAAATCGACCAAAAACGGGATCAACGAGTATCTCAAGGGCTATCTTGACAACGAGAATATGCGGATCCGCCAGGAAGCGATCGAGTTCGAACAGCACGCCCCGCGGAACGTGACTCGCGGCGACGTGGCCATCGAGTACCCGGCCTTAGAGAAGAGCTACGGCGACGGGGAGTTCTCGCTTGCCGTCGAGTCAGGCACTATTCGCGAAAGTGAGGTGCTGGGCGTCGTCGGTCCCAACGGGATTGGCAAATCGACCTTCGCGAAGCTGCTGGCCGGCCGACTCGAACCCGATGTGGGTGAGGTCGACGCACAGCTTGACATCGCGTACAAACCCCAGTACATCGAGATTGACCAGCCGATGCGCGTCGATGCGTTTCTCTCTTCGATCACCGACGAGTTCGGTAGTTCCTACTGGAACACCGAGATTGCCCAACCGCTGCAACTCGATGCGGTGCTGGAACAGAACCTCAACGACCTCTCGGGCGGTGAACGCCAGCGAGTGGCCATCGCGGCCTGTCTCTCGAAGGACGCGGACCTGTATCTGCTGGATGAACCCTCCGCACACCTGGACGTCGAACAGCGCGTGCTCGCGACCAGTGCGATCCGCCGGTATGCTGAGAACCACGACGCAACGGCGATGGTCATCGACCACGACATCTATATGATCGATCTGCTGAGCGATCGATTGCTGGTGTTCGACGGCGAACCTGCCGTTCACGGGACCGCCTCCCAGCCCCAGGGGATGCGCGACGGAATGAACGAGTTCCTCGAAAACCTCGATGTCACCTTCCGTCGTGACGAGCGTACCGGCCGCCCGCGGATCAACAAGCCCGGAAGCAATCTCGACCGCGAGCAGAAACAGGCCGG
>JBEQBN010000247.1:0-3184 GCA_041639775.1 Halapricum sp. | reverse complement strand
GTCTCCCTCCTCGAGGCACCTGACGGCCCGTCTGGCCAGTGTCTCGCGAGCGATGTCCTCGCCAGCACCGGTCGCGCTGGCACCACCGACCTCGCTGGCGTAAAACCCCGATCCGATCTGGGGAACGTCACCGACCCGGCCCGCAAGTGCAAACCAGCGTCCCCCAGTCGAGGTCGCTGCGGCGACACGTTGGCCATCAGTTGCGACCGCGCCGACGGTGTCGTGGCCCGAAAAGTGCTCACGCACCCAATCGAGTTGATCTCGGGGCCCGGTCATCGGCGGTTCGACCTCGTTCCAGCGCTCCCGAGTGCGCTCGGTCCAGAGGTCGACACGTGTCTCGATCCCGAACGACGCCGCCAGATCGACGGCGTGTTCGCCGGCCAGCAACACGTGCGGCGTTGAGGCCATAACGACGCGGGCGACTTCGACAGCGTGCTCGACGCCCGGCATCGAACAGGCGGCCCCGGCGGATCCGCGGCCGGTCATAATCCCCGCGTCGGTCCTGATCGCCCCGTCGCTCTGGACAGCACTCCCGATGCCTGCGTTGAACCGCGGTGCCGACTCCAGCCAGCGAACGGCAGCGACGACCGCGTCGACCGGTGACGCGGCCTCGGCGCCGCGCGTGGCCGCCTTCGACAGCGTCGCTGCTCGCTCGGACGGCTGTTCGGGCTTCGGGCCCGCCCCGCCGTGCACGATCACGTCCATACGCTACCGTTTCGTCGTCTGCGTCTTAATTGTTCACTGACTGCTCGCCGCAATGGTAGCTCTTTTATCCGCCCTGGGCGTCCGTGTAGACGATTATGAACTACGACTACGACAAGATCGAGGTGCCCGAGGGGGGCCAGCCGATCGAAGTCATCGATGAGGAAGACGACGCTCTCGACATTCCGGAGACCCCGATTGTACCCATCCTCCACGGGGATGGCATCGGCAAGGATGTCGGTCCAGCCGCCCAGAAAGTGCTGACCGCCGCCGCCAACGCGACCGGTCGCGACATCGCTTGGATGCGTGTTTACGCCGGCGAGTCCGGGCGTGAACGCTACGACGAGAACCTGCCGGAAGACACCGTCAACGCCATTGATGAGTTCCGCGTGGCCATCAAGGGGCCGCTCACGACGCCGGTCGGTGCCGGCTTCCGGAGCCTGAACGTCGCGCTGCGACAGACGCTTGATTTCTACGCCAACGTCCGACCGACCTACTATCTGGACGGGGTCCCCTCGCCGATGAAAGCGCCCGAGGAGATGGATATGGTTACCTTCCGAGAGAATACTGAGGACGTCTACGCCGGCATCGAGTGGGAGGCCGGCACCGACGACGTCGAGCAGGTCCGGGAGTTCGTCGAGAGCGAGATGGGCTTCGACGAGACGATGCACGACGGTCCGATCGGCATCGGCATCAAGCCGATCACCGAGTTCGGCTCCAAACGGCTGGTTCGAAAGGCCATCGACTACGCCATCGAGCACGACCGGGACAAAGTCACGCTCGTCCACAAGGGCAACATTATGAAGTTCACCGAGGGGCAGTTCGGCGACTGGGGGATGGAAGTCGCCGAGGAGGAGTACCCCGACGAGGAGGTTTTCGCCGCGCCCGACTCGCTGTGGGAGACCCAGGACGAAGTCGACATTCCCGAGGACGCCGTTATGGTCGAGGAACGGCTGGCCGACGCAATGTTGCAGTGGATGCAGCTGCGCACCGACGAGTTCGACGTGCTTGCGATGCCGAACCTCAACGGCGATTACCTCTCGGACGCCGCCGGCGCACAGATCGGTGGGCTGGGCATCGCGCCCGGTGCGAACTTCGGTGACGCTCGCGTGCTCGCCGAGCCGGTTCACGGTAGTGCACCGAAACGTGCCGGTCAGAATATGGCCAACCCGACTGCAATGATCCTCTCCGGGCGGCTGATGTTCGATTATATGGGCTGGGACGACGCCGCAGATCTCGTCCGGGACGCCGTCGAAGAGACCATCTCCGCGGGCAAGGTCACATACGACCTCGAACGACAGCTCGAAGACGCCGAGAAGCTCGGCACCGAAGAGTACGCCGAAGAGATCGTCGCGACAATCGAGGAACTGGCGTAACGCTGGATATCAGCGGCTCGTCGACTCTCTGGCAACGACTCGGCGGGTCACCGTTCTTGCCGTTCTCAGTCGTCAGTTCGGGCGTGTTGCCAGGTGAACGCGGACTGCTCGAACAGTCGGTCTTCGGTCTCGAAGACCTCCGAGAAGACGAACCGGGCCCCGCTGCCCGCCGTACCGTCGATCCACACGGACCAACCGTGGGCCTCGGCGATCGTCTTGACGATCGACAGCCCTAATCCGGTCCCGTCTTCGCTCGTCGTGTGGCCGTACTCGAAGATCGAACCCATCTCCTCGTCCGGAATCCCCGGGCCGTCGTCTTCAACGTAAAAGCCGTCTGCAGTCAGGCCAACCGCCACCGTTACCTCGGGGCCGACGTGGTCGATCGAGTTGCGAAACACGTTCTCGAACGCTCGCAAGACTCGGCTTCGATCGCCCTCGATCGAAATACTGTCGACAATATCGAGTGTGGCGTCCTTGTTGTCGATATTGCTCCAGGCCTCTCTGGCGGCCTCTTCAAGTTCGAACCGATCAGTTTCCTCGACGGATTCACCTTTGCGGGTCAGCGTGAGCACGTCACCGATGATCGAATCGATGCGATCGTGAGCGCCGTCGATTTTCTCGACGTGGTCGAGTAGATCCGACTGTGAGTCATCGAGTTTCGTCCGCAGCAGTTCGACGTGCCCGCGTGCGACTGCAAGCGGATTCCGAAGGTCGTGACTCAGCGTCGAGGCGAACTGGTCGAGCCGGCGGTTCTGTCGTTCCATCTCCTGGCGAGAACTCTCCGCGTCGTGCCTGGCCTGGCGAGCCTCCTGAAACTGCTGGTCGAGGGCATCGCGCATATTCTCGAAAGCTTCGAACAACTGCCCAATTTCGTCCTCGCGGGCCGTCTCGAGATCGACGTCGAGCGATCCGGACTCGATCTCCCGGATCTGCTTTTTGAGATGGACCAGCGGGACGACCGTGCTCCGTCCGAGCACGACTCCGACGACCACGAGCGAGACAAGCGCCGCCAGTGTCAACACGACAACGTTACGCCCGACGGTCGCACTGACGCTGTAAAGATCGTCTTTCGAAGCAGTCGAAACTGCGATCCAGTCGGTTCCTTC
>JBEQBN010000246.1:0-3188 GCA_041639775.1 Halapricum sp. | reverse complement strand
AGTTCTATATATCGAAATGCAATTTATTCGAGGCGATCGGAGAGTTACATCTGCCGGACGACGGGACACCGCGGTATCCTGATGCTACTGAAATACCGGCTGCCCCGGGCTGTCATCTCGAAAGATGAGAGCGGTGAATCGTTCCGACAGCCAAGCGCGTCAGAGAGGCGGGTACAAGTCGGTCGTTGGAGATTTGCCTGAGCCCCAACGTCCGTTCGTCGTTCACGACCGCAGTTGCAGTCAACTGCACAGTGCCCTATCGGCTAGTCAGCCCATCCGTAGCTCGCAGCCCAGGCCGGAATGACATCCCGGCCGGTTGGTCGCAACAATGGCGCGTCACTCAACGAGTCTCGCGCGGGATGCAGCTGCCGGGGCGGAGATCGACAGATGAGGGTAGAATCACACCCAACGGCGAGCAGTCGCCATCGAACCACCTAATAAATCACATCCCGATATATAGAACTGGTCGGTGCCGAGATCTGGGCCGACCCATCGCCGTTACCTTTAATTATCATAGACTATAATTATAAAATGACAACGGACCACGCACAATGCTGTTCCAGGGACCGACGTTAACCGTGGTCGTGGACGTTCTGACCCGAACAGTCGTCGCGGGGAGCGGCGTCGTCGGTACCGCGGCACTGTTGCTGTTCGTCCCGGTCCACATACTCCGATTGCTAATCGCAGTAGTGCTCGTCGGTGCGGTCGCACTCGCGTTCGTCTTGTTGCAGTCGGTGTTGATCACGTTGTTCGGGCTCGCCGTGCTCGTTACGCTGGCGTCGCTGCCAGTCTCACGAGGACAGGGCCAGGCCGGTGCTCACTGATATTGACGGATCGGACGAAGGAGCATTCGACGCTCGTTGATCAAATAGCTGCGCGCCGGTAGCACAAGCGACACCTAGGATATTCGCAAGCGGGAGCTACGCGACGGCGTCGTAGCCGGCGTCCTCGACAGCAGCGACCAGTTCAGCAGTATCAGCTGAGCCGTCGATCTCGGCGACGCCGGCCTCGTGATCAGCCGACGCCGAACTGACGCCGTCGACGCCTTCGAGCGCCTCGACGACGGTCTGCTCGCAGTGTTCACAGCTCATCCCCTCGACGGTGAGTGTCTGGCTCATTGCGTTGGTAGATAGGGGTTCGTATACTTTTTCGGTTGCTCTTTCAATCTCAAAGCTAGTGCGACAGTAAGGTTTCGGATCGAAAGCATCGCCAACGGATACTAGTACCTACCGATCGAACGAACGGTATGCGCGATCTGGACGAGACGGACCTACGGATTCTGTCGTTACTCGCGGAGAACGCCCGTCGACCGTACAGCGAGATCGGCGAGGAAGTCGGCCTGTCCGGGCCGGCCGTCTCCGATCGTGTCACGCGACTGCAGGAGGCGGGGATCATCCGCAACTTCACGATCGACGTGGATCGCTCGGAATTGCGGGCCGGCGTCCCGGTGTTGATCCGAGTGCAGACGGGGGCGATCGACCACCTCCGGGAGCGGCTTCGGGCCGCTGATCCGGTTGAGCACATATTCGTCACCGCTGAAGGCGCAATTCAGTTTTACGCCCGTGCCGAGGCCCAGAACGTCCGAACGTGGGTCGAATCGTTGCTAGCGGATATCGACGCCACATACAGCGTCACTCTGGTCGAGCAAGCCGAGTGGACACCATCAATCGAGGGGCTGGAGTTCGCACTCACCTGTGCGGAATGCGGAAACACGGTCGACGCGGAAGGTGAGACAGCACGAATTGACGGAGACGTCTATCACTTCTGTTGTCCGTCCTGTCTGGACCGCTTCGAGAGTCGCTACCGACAGTTCGAGGAGAGTGCATAGCGGTTTGCAATCGAAAGTCAGTCGGCACTGTAAATCGAGGTCTCGAAGCAGCAAACTGCCTAAGCGGGGAGACCGTATCTTCTAGCAATGAGTACGCAAACGACGCGCCTCGATATCACGGGGATGTCCTGTGCTAACTGTTCGGGGACAGTACAGGACGCCTTAGAGTCGCTTTCAGGCGTCGAAGAGGTCAGTGTCAATTACGCGACCGACGAAGGGTCGGTGACCTACGATCCTGAGGCGGTCTCGCTGGCCGAGATCTACGAGACAATAACGGAGGCCGGGTACAGTGCGGTCTCGGAGACGGTAACAGTCGGGATCGCGGATATGTCCTGTGCCAACTGTGCACAGGCAAACGCGACCGCTTTAGAGGAGACGCCTGGCGTCCTCGAAGCGGACGTCAACTACGCGACCGACGAAGCACAGGTGACCTACAACCCGGCCGAGGTCGGTCGGGAGGAGTTCTACGACGCGATCGAGGAGGCCGGCTACGAGCCCGTCCGCGAGCAGACCGGCGAGGACGACTCGACGGACGCTCGCGACGCCGCCCGGGACGCCGAGATCCGTCGCCAGCGCAACCTCACGCTGTTCGGGGCGGCGCTGACGACGCCGTTCGCACTGTTTATGCTCGATCGGTTCCTGCTCGGCGGGAGCGTCTTCCCTGAGGCGATTCTGGGCGTCGAGATCGGGTGGGTCGAGTTCCTGCTGGCGACGCCCGTGCAGGTCGTGCTCGGCCGGCAGTTCTACAGGAACTCCTACAAGGCGATCGTGACAAACGGCCAGGCCAATATGGACGTGCTGATCGCGCTGGGGTCCTCGACGGCCTATCTCTACTCAATCGCGTCGCTGACGGGCCTGATCGCGGGCGGGCTCTACTTCGACACGGCGGCGTTCATCCTGGTGTTCATCACGCTGGGCAACTACCTCGAGGCGCGTTCGAAAGGACAGGCCAGCGACGCGCTCCGGAAACTCCTGGAGATGGAAGCCGAGACGGCGACGATCGTCGCCGGCGATGGGACCGAACGGGAAGTCCCGTTGGAGGACGTCGCGGTCGGCGACCTGATGAAGGTCCGACCGGGCGAGCGGGTCCCGACCGACGGTGTCGTCGTGGACGGACAGAGCGCGGTCGACGAGTCGATGGTCACCGGCGAGAGCGTCCCCGTCGAGAAAAGCGAGGGCGACGAGGTCGTCGGCTCGACGATCAACGAGAACGGCGCCCTGACCGTCCAGGCCACCAAGGTCGGGGCCGACACAGCGCTCCAGCAGATCGTCCAGACGGTCAAGGAGGCCCAGTCGCGCCAGCCCGAGATCCAGAACCTGGCCGACCGCATCTCGGCGTACTTCGTGCCCGCGGTGATCG
>JBEQBN010000245.1:0-3192 GCA_041639775.1 Halapricum sp. | reverse complement strand
AACCGAACGGCCGCAACAGAAGCGTCGCGGCCAGCTCCTTCATACTGGTGAGAAAGACCAGCGCGGCCCCGGCGACGATCCCGGGCATCACCAGCGGCAACACGATCTTCCGAAACGCCGCAAGCGGCGGCTTCCCGAGCGTCCGCGCGGCCTCCAGCAGTTGCGGGTCGACCTGCAGGATCGAAGATCGGGTCGTTCCGACGGCCTGGGGAAGGAACCGAACGACGTAGGCGAACACCAACACTGCGATCGAACCGTAGAGGAACGGCGTCACGTTCAGCGCCACGGACAACAGTCCGAACCCGACGATGACGCCCGGAACGGCGTAGCCGACGTAACTCGCCCGCTCGGGCAGCGACGCGAGTCGCCCCTCTCCGCGTGCCGAGAGATACGCAAGCGGTAACGCCGCGAGGACGGACACGCCTGCCGCCAGCCCCGAAACCAACACCGAGTTCCAGGCGAATTCCCACTGGAAATCGACCGCCGCGCCGGCCAGCTCCGGCGTCGATCGCCCGAGCCACGTCAGCAAGATCGCCGGCGGCAGCGCGAGTGCCAGCGCCGCGATGGCCAGCGGGAACAGCGTCGCCACCCAGCGCCACCGTCCCAGCCGGACGACGCCCGGTCGATCCGTGCCGCGGTTGACGTATGCGGACGTCTCGCCGCCGCGCTCGATTCGCGATTCGGCCAGCAGGATGACGACCGTCAGCCCGACCAGCAGGATCGAGAAGATCGACGCGATATCGACCTGTCGGGCGGTCGTGCGCACGTAGATAATCCGGGTAAACACGTCGAACTGCATAATCGCCGGCGTCCCGAAATCCGAGAGGGTGTATAGCGCGACCAGCAGTGCCCCCGCGGCGATACCGGGCTTCAGTTGCGGCAGTGTGACCCGCCGGAACGCTGCCAGACGCGTATGATTGAGCGTCCGGGCGGCCTCGACGCTGCGACCGTCGATCGATAGCAGCGACGCACGCGTCGTGAGAAACACGTAGGGATAGGTGAACAGCGTCAGCACAATCACCGAGCCGACGACTCCGTAGAGCGACGGAATCTGTTCGATCCCGAGCGGCGCGAGTACGGTAGCGAGTTCGCCCCGCGGGCCGAACGCCGAGACGAACGCGAAGGCACCGATGTAACTCGGGACGACCAACGGCAGGGCCGCGAGTACGGTAAACAGCCGCCGGAATGGCATATCGGTCTGGGCAGTCAGCACGGCCAGCGGGACGCCGATCAGGATCGACAGCGCCGTGACCGCGACGACGAGCACAACAGTATTGAGGAAGATATCGAGTGTCGTCTGTCGCAGCAGGATCTCCAGGAACCGATCGAGAGGCACCGATTGAGCGCTGTTGAGCACCCACAAAAGTGGCGTCAGAACTGCGAGCGCGACCGAACCTGCGAGCAGCGCCAGCACGAGCGTCTGGATATCGCTCGGCGAGCGGCGCTTGAACCGCCGGGAGACGGCGTCGATCCGGTCGCTGGCTGACATCGTGCGCGTTACAGCACCCCTGCCTCGGTCAACAGATCCGTCGTCGGTCCGGTGTTTGACAGCTCTGTCAGGTCGATATCGGGCGTCTCTAGTTCGTCGATCGTTGGCAGGTCACCCACTGGCTGCACGCCGGGGAGCATCGGATATGCGTAGGTCCGGGTGGCGAAGAACTCCTGGGCCTCCGCCGAGAGGAGATGTCGAACGAACATATCGGCGAGCCCGGCGTTCTCGTCGCGATCGAGCAGCGCGGCTCCGGAGACGTTGACCAGCGAGCCGGCGTCGCCGCGGGTGAAGTGGAGATCCAGTGGCCGGTCGGGCGAGCCGTTGAGCACCCGCATCGCGTAGTAGTGGTTGGCGAACCCGGCGTCGAGTTCGCCGGTCGAGACCGCATCCGAGATCAAAAACTCGTTGTCGTACGATTGGATCCCCGCCGCCTGTATGTCTTCGAGCCACTGCAGGGTCGCGTCTTCGCCTTCCAGCAGTCGCATCGCGGTGACGAAGTCCTGGAACGCGCCGTAGGTCGGCGCCCAACCCATCGCATTCTGGAGCGGGTCGGCATCGGGGATGTCCATCACACTGTCGGGGAGGTCGCTCTCGTCGAGCTGGTCAGTGTTGTACGGAATCGCACGGGCGCGGCCGGCGATGCCGACCCAGTTGTTGTCCGGTTCGACGAACGCCTCGGGGACGGGCTCGACAGTTTCGGCAGTCAGTGGCCGGGTCGCGTCTTCCTCGACGACGGTCCCGAGCGATCCCGCCCCGATCGAGAGAAACAGGTCTGCCTGCAGCTGGTTTGCCTGGGCCTCCTCAGCAATCTGGGCGGCGAGGTCGCTGGAGGGCTTCGACTGAGACGTATAGGAGAACTCAGGGTAGACTGCCTCCAGAACATCGAAGAACTCGAGATACAGCCCACCCTCGCCGCCACCGAGATAAATCGAAAGCTTACCTGAGAGGTTCGGCAGGTCCTCCATCGATCGCCCGCCAGGGGCCGGCCGCCCTTCGAGGATCGCACCGGACCCCTGAAACTCCGAGATAGCCATCGCTTCCATCGCCGCGTCGGCCGCGTCGTAGTCGGGCGGCCCGTAGTCGCCGTCGTCACCGCCACCGAACAGACCGGCACAACCCGCGAGCGCGCCAGTCACAGTTACACCGCCAGCCGCGAGGAATTGCCGGCGGGAGGTCCGATGGCGTTCGCCCGTGCTCCCGGTATCGCGTGTGTCGTCGTCAGTCGTCATCATTGTTTTAGGCTAGCCTAAAGAATATAAGCCTGGCGGTTCGTTTCAGTCATCGGCCACCGATCGAGAGGACTGGCGGATCTGGACACCATCGGCGTCGATCGTGGCGAGGCAGTCGAGCCAGTCGTGTATGTGTTCGCCGACGTACGCGAGGAACTCGCCGTTCTCGTAGTCGGACGCGTCGGCTGCGAGCAGTTCGTCGGCTATGCGCTCGAACGCGTCGGCGAAACTGTCGGCCTCGTCGACGCGGTCGGCCAGTTCCCAGACGTGTTCGTTTAATTCGAGTCCGGCGACTTCGTTAGCCAGGTCGCCGAACGTCGAACGCGGGGCCTTGTTGTGCTCACACAGCGGTGCCCCGTTGTAGATCTGCTTGCCCAGCAGGTCAGCGGCGCGCTTGAGAAAGACGCCGCTCCAGATGTCGTCGAACCGGCCGACGTCCCAGGGGTTGTCGTCCATCGGCAACTGATAGAA
>JBEQBN010000244.1:0-3206 GCA_041639775.1 Halapricum sp. | reverse complement strand
TGGGCCTGCGGGTTGGCCGGGTTCTCAAACTGGCGCAACTGGACCATCCCCTCTTCGCGTTCGAGGCGGTCGGCGACTTCGCGTGCGCGAGTCATATCGCCCTCAATGAGCTGCAGGTCAGCACCGTAGGCACGCATCAGTTGCTGGCGCTCGACGGACTTGTCCTCGCTCATCACGATTGTGATGTCGTAGCCTCTCGCCGCGGCGGCCATCGACAGCCCGATCCCCGTGTTGCCGCTGGTCGGTTCGACGATTCGGTCGCCGGGTCCGAGGTCGCCCGCCTTTTCGGCGGCTTCGATCATATAGGTGGCCGGCCGGTCCTTCGCGGACCCACCGGGGTTGAACGACTCCAGTTTCGCGGCCACTGTCGCTCCGTCCGGCGACTCTAGCGCGACTAGAGGTGACCCCAGCGTTTCGAGGATGTTGTCTTTCACTGCCCGGACGTAGGCTGTTGGGCTTCCTTATAGTATCGACTTTCCCAAGCGTTGCCTCTGTCAGGTCGACTGCGCCGATCCCGACCGCGATAGCCGGAACGCCCAAGCCTTCGACCACCTAACTGCGTCACGATGCAGTTTCACCTTGACGGAAAACTCGTCCCTGAGGACGAGGCGACCGTCAGCGTCCGCGATCGGGGGTTCGCCTACGGCGACGGGGCTTTCGAGACGCTGCGGGCCTACGGCGGGACGGTCCTGGCGTGGGACGCCCACGCCGAGCGCCTGGAGGAGACCGTCGCCACGCTGGGCTTCGCGGAGGCGATTCCCCCGCGCGAGGACCTCCACGAGCGCGTTCGCGAGACGCTGGACGCGAACGATCTGGACGACGCCTACCTCAAACTCTCGATCACGCGCGGGGTCCAGCCCGGGAAGCTCACGCCCGCCGAACGGGCCGACCCGACGATCGTCGTCCAGGTATCGCCGCTCCCGCGTGGTGGCCTCGACGGCCAAGACGTCTGGGACGAGCCCGCCTCTGTGCAGACGGTGGCTACTCGTCCAGTGCCCGACGCGTCGATCCCGGCCGACACGAAAACACATAACTATCTCAACGGCATTCTCGCTCGGCTCGAACTGCGGCGCGCGGATTCACAGGCCGATGAGGCACTGCTGTGTGACCCGGACGGCTCTGTCGTTGAGGGCGCGACGAGTAACCTCTTTTTCGTCGACGACGGCGTCCTCAAGACGCCGACAACGGCGCTCCCGCTGTTGCCCGGTGTCACCCGATCGATCGTCCTCCAGCTCGCCGACGAAGAGGAAATCCCCGTCAAGGAAGGCCGTTACACTGCCGAGACGGTACGCACGGCCGACGAGGTGTTTCTCACGAACACGACCTGGGAACTTCGCCCGGTCAAGACACTCGACGGCACCCGGATCGGTAACGGCCCGATGACTGCGCTGCTCGCTCGACTGTACGACCAGCGGGTCGAACAACTGTGTTACTGACCCGTGCTCGACGCTCCGCACAATCGCCTCCGCTTCTATATTGCCCAGTATATACAAACTTAAGCAGACCAATAACTAGTTAGAGTGAAATAACTGCGGACGAATTCATCGGCTCGCCGGCTATTGTCTATCTGTTGTCTCGGGACTTCTGGCAGATCCCCGTTCTATCGAGCCGATAAATCCGCTGCATCCGTGGCAACTCACTCTCCAGTGGATTACCGGCCGTGTGATGGCGGTACCGGATCGTAACCTGTCGTGAAATTCCAGTTCCAGAAATCCAAACGGTCGAAAATGATTATTGTATCCTTTCCAAATGATTAAGGCTCGTGGTCACTGTTGCCCGAATATGAGTACTCACGTTGCGATCGTCGGTGCGTACGGTAGTGCAGGCGGGGCAGTAGCCAAGCAACTCGCCGACGACTCGGAGATCGAACTCACACTAATCGATGACGGCGACCCCGGTGGCGGGCTCTGTATCCTCCGTGGCTGTATGCCCTCGAAAGAGGTAATCTCAGCCGCGAAACACCGGTTTGCGGCCCGGCGTGACGACCGGCTCGTCGGTGATCTCCCTGAGATCGATCTCGAACGAACGATCGAGCGCAAAAACGAGCATACGTCCAACTGGGCTGGCCACCGACGGAGTGGCGTCGAGTCGCTCGCCGAGCGAGAGAACGTCGAACTTATCCGTGAGACAGCGACGTTCGTCGACGATCGCGTAATCGAGGTCGGAGACCGGACGATTGAGCCCGACTACGTCGTGATTGCGACGGGTTCGACACCGAGTGTTCCACCGGTCGACGGTATCGAAGACGTACCGCTTCACACGAGTGCTGACGTGCTTGATGCGACGGAGTTCGAGGACTCGGCGGTCGTGCTCGGCCTGGGGTATATCGGGCTGGAACTGGCACCGTACCTCAGCGAGGCTGGCGATATGGACGTGACTGCGATCGACGTCCTGCCGGAATTGTTGCCTGAAGCAGACGAGGGATTCGGTACGGAACTGGCCGAGTATTACCGTGAGGAGTTCGATATGGACGTCCTGCTCGACGCGCAGGCAAGTCAGGTTGCGGAGACCGACGACGGCGGCGTCCGCGTCACCGTCGAGGTTGACGGCGACACTGAGGTCGTCGAAGCCGACCAACTGTTCGCGTTCACAGGTCGCGATCCCGCCCTCGACGGCCTTGGGGTCGAGAACACGTCGCTCTCGCCGGGCGAGGACTGGGTTGCGGACACGATGCAGGCGGTTGACGACGAGCGCGTATTCGTCGTCGGTGACGCCAACGGCCGCGAGCCGATCCTACACGTCTCCAAAGAGCAAGCCGCCACGGCCGCGACGAACATTCAGTCTCTCCGTGAGGGCGACGATCTCACCGAATACGAGCCGCTGCATCACCACGTTATGTTCTCGGGACTCGCCCGGTTGCCGTTCGTCCGCGTGGGCCACTCCGCTGACTCCGCCGAGGAAGCCGGACTCGACTACGTGGCCGTCGACTCCCGCGCCGAGAACGATGGCGTGTTCAAGGCCAAAGACGCCTCTGAGGGGTGGGCTCGACTGGTCGTCGCGCCCGACGGGACCGTATTGGGGTATCAGGGCCTGCATTACCACGCCGATGCGATGGCCAAGACAATGCAGATGGCCGTCGAGATGGAACTGGACGTCCGCGAGATTCCCCACCGAGCGTATCACCCCACCACGCCGGAGATCCTTGACGCACTGTTCCGGAAGGCCTCCGAGAAACTGGCCGAACGCGACGCGGCGATCGCGACCCA
>JBEQBN010000243.1:0-3226 GCA_041639775.1 Halapricum sp. | reverse complement strand
CATCGACCACCACCCACCGAGAGAACCCGTCGAGGCGCCATATGTTGACCTGCGAAGTGAGGTCGGAGCGACGAGCACACTGTTGGTCGAGTATCTCCAACAGTCGGCACTGCAGATCGACGAAACTGTCGCGACGGCGCTTTTGTTCGGTATCCGGGTCGATACCGACGAGTTCCGGCGGGAAGTCTGCGAGACTGATTTCGAGGCGGCTGCGGCCTTGCTTCCGGCCGCGAACCTCGGTACTCTCCAGCGGATTGAGAATCCGAGTATGTCTCCGGAGACTTTGGAGACGATCGGTTGTGCGATTCGAAACCGCGTCCGCCACGGCCCGATCGTGATCACCGGTGTCGATGGGCTGGGGAGTCGGGACGCGCTGGCCCAGGCGGCCGATCGACTGTTGCACATCGAGGACGTGACGACGACGGTCGTCTACGGGATCGACGAGGGGACAATCTACGTTTCTGCGCGGACTCGAGGTGCCGATCTCGACATCGGCGAAGCGCTCCGGGACGCGTTTGGACCGATCGGTAGCGCAGGCGGACACGCCGATATGGCCGGTGCACAGATCGAGGTCGGGAGCTTCGAGTATGGTGGCGCGGCAAGTGACGAGCATCCGCTCGTCGAGATCGTCGACGAAGTCATCACGAATCGCTTTCTCAACGTCGTTGAAGCGCGTTGGAACCGGCCGATCCGAGCCGAGACTGGCGATCAGTACCGGATCGAAGGCGAACCGAGTGATCGCGATGTGCTCGTGTTCCCACCCGAGAGTGACTCAGTCGACGACTGATACGGTCGGTTGTACCGATGTACCGAGACAATCGATCCGGGACAGACTGACAACCGGCCGCATAACCGACCTTCTCTTCGTCCACGGCCACACGCATCGTCGTGACGTGGATCGTCTGACGTGGGGTTTTTGAGTCACCGCGCCATCATTACCAGTGATGGACAGTTCCGATGAGTCGCTGACGGTCGAGGAGTATATGACGCGTGAGGTCTCGACAGTCACGCCGACGGCAACAGTCGGAGACGTCGCCCGGCGGATTGCGGACAGTGACGACCATAGTGGACTCCCGGTCACTGACAATAGCCACGTTGAGGGGTTTGTCAGTGCGAGCGATCTCCTGTTAGCCGGCGACGAGACACCGATCCGGGACGTTATGAGTACGGACTTGATGGTCGCTCATCCAGAGATGGACCTCGACGATGCCGCCCGCGTCATTCTGCGGTCGGGAATCCAGCGGTTGCCCGTCGTTGATGGCGGCGGCGATCTGGTCGGAATTATCGCGAACACGGACGTCATCCGGAGCCAGATCGAACGGGCCACCCCCGACAAGGTCGAGGAACTCCAGGAGACAATCGAGGAGGTACACGGCATCGAGACAGGCCGAGACCGCCGTGAGGTTTCGCTGTCGGAACTACGACCGACACAAACCCGCGTCTATGCCGACGAACTCGAAGGGCGCAGTTACGAACTTGAGCGTGGCCTCGCGGAGCCGTTGGTGGTCGTCGATAACGACGGTGAACTGTTGCTTGTCGACGGCCATCACCGGACGACCGCGGCCAGCGAACTCGGTATCGAGGAGATGGAGGCATACGTCATCAGTGCCGACAGGCGTGTCGACCTCGAGATGGCGAAAACCGCCGAAGAGGAAGACTTGCAGTCGATCGGCGACATCACGGTCGTTGATTACGCTCGCCACCCACTCGTTGAGACGACCGAACGGATGGGTGACGACGATGACCCTGCGTGATCAGTTCCGACTGGTTTCAGATATTGCGGCGTCGTCGTACCGATCCGCGATGTAGGCAACGAGCAACAGCAACACACCGAGACCCACGCCGATCGTCGAGACGCCGAAAATCACCATTCCGACTGGCGTTGCCGGTAGATCGATGACGAAAAACAACGTTGGGTCCATCCCCTCGGGGTTGATCGCGCCGAGAATAAATCCCAATAACGCGGCGATCGAGACGATCGCGGCGTAGGTGACGTATATCACGCGCCGCCCGGAGAAGCGTCGTGGCACAACCCCCGATTGGTGCCGGGAGCGATTATGCTTTTCACTTCCGGCGATAACGTCGGGGTATGTCAGAGAAAGAATTGCTCTTACTCGTGTTGGCGGCGGTCGCGATTATGATGTTCGCCGCCGGGTTCGCACTTGTGGTCGGCTAGATCCGGCTACGGTTGTCCACCCGATCGATCGGTCTCTCGGAGGATGAACGGCCCGATCGAGAGCGTCCGTTTCGTCACCGTCACGATCCGGAGCATATACGCTAGCAGAATGGTGAACGGTAGTAGCGATACCGTCGTCGTCGCGGCGACGAGAACGAGCGCGCGGGGTAGGCCAGCACTCGTGCCAGTGATTGTCGACGGGTCGAGAAACAGCAGCGAGGCGATTGCGACCGACAGCGCTGGGATCGCTGTGTACAGCAACACCTGCGAAAGGTCTGACAGCTCCCACTGGAAATACAGCGTCTTGAAGTGTTCGCGTGCCGGTCCGAACAGTTCCAGAGTAGCGAGCAACGAGTCCAGTTCCGCTACAGCTCCGTCTGAGAGGTCGTCACCCTGCGTCTCGGTGATCGACCGTCCCTCGTAGAGTTTCCAGGAGTAGTTGTAGTTCAGTGCTGCCCGAATGACGTCGAACTCGCCGAAGGTGGCACCATCGAGTTGTTCGATCACGCGGTCGGCGTTCTCGATCACGGCGTCGAGATACGAGGTGACCCGGTCACGGACGTCCGGTTCGAGGTCGTCGTTTGCGAGCGCGTCGTCGACTGCCACGGCGCGGTCCCGTGTCTCTGTCACGAGCACGCGGAGAAACGCCGACGGTTCAGCCGGGCTCACGTCCGCGTTGATCCCCTGGGCCACGTCACGGCGAAACGACATCGCGCCGTCCATCCGCTCGCGCTGGTCGCCGACCGCACCGAGTTCCTGTGAGAGCACCAGCTGACTCAGCGTCAACACGAGCGTCACGCCCGTCACCGTCGAGGTGATCAGCGCCTGATAGAGCGTCTCGATCGGATCGCCGGTCGAGAGTCCCGGATCGGGCACGAGAACGCCACCGACGACGATCGAAGCGAACAGAACCGCCGAGAGGAAGGCGGTGACGAGCCAGCGGTTGGCGTCGAGTAACACCCAGAGCAGCCGCGAGCTCTCGCCGGCCCGCTCGCGCATCGTATCGCTCGGCTGCTGCCCGGACACGCCCCGAGTCTACAGCTGTCGACC
>JBEQBN010000242.1:0-3229 GCA_041639775.1 Halapricum sp. | reverse complement strand
ATAATTCTCCCGAGACAATCAAAGTATCTATTCAACAAGGCAGAAACATGACCGGCGATATATATCGATTCTTTTTCGAAGGCAGACGTATCAGTCACCTCGTATTTACAGCAATCCACCCTGCGAAGATCTGTGCGAAGATTATTATAAATTCACAGGCATCATACGCGTATGCTCGTTGAGGATCTGATGCAAACGATGCGGACCGAGAACATCAAGAAACTGCCTGTCCAAGACGGGATCGATTTAGTCGGTATCCTGACGATGGTCGACGTCACTCGGGAATACAACGACATGGTGAAGGAAATCCACGCGATGGAACAACCAGCGGGACTCAGCGAAGCCGAACTCCGGGGACTCAGATCACAGCATCAGTGACTGGTCATCCTGCCCGCGGTGGGACAGGGTAGCCGGCCTCGATTTCTTGATCGAAGTAGCAGAATATCCCTTCCGGACGTTTCCGGAAAGCAGGGGCTTCCGCGATCGAAAACGCATGACGACGGCAAGTTGAGGGCGGTTCCGAAGGGCCATTCGGATCGTTTCCGGAAACGACCCGGTTACGCTTTTATCGCTCGCTGGTAAAGGCAGTAACAGATGATACGCGATGCTCGCGTGCTTCGGGCCGGGTTCGTCCCTCGAGAAGTCGAGCATCGCGACGCGGAGGTCAACCACCTCTCCAGCGTCCTCGAACCGATCACGAACGGCGAGCCTGCCGACACCGCTATCGTCACCGGACCCAGCGGAGCAGGCAAGACCTGTATCTCGAAGTTCGTCACTGAACGACTCCGCGAGGAGGTCCTCGACGTCGAGACCACCTACGTCAACTGCTGGCGCAACTACACCCGATTCCGGACGCTCTACCAGATCCTCGACGACCTCGGCGCCACTATCGACATCCACCGCCAGTCGACGCCCCACGACGAACTCGTCGACCGGCTCCAACAACACGACGGCCCGCGAACCGTCGTCATCCTCGACGAGGTCGACCAGCTCGAAGACCCCAGCATCATCTACGACCTCCACAGCCTCCCGCAGTTCGCGATCATCTGCATCGCGAACAAGGAAGAGGAGCTGTTCAGCCGCGTCGACGACCGACTTGTGAGTCGGCTCCGTTCGAGCGAACACGTCCGAATGGAAAAGTACCACGACGACCAGCTGTATGACATCCTGAGCGCTCGCGCGAAATGGGGGCTCGACGAGGACGTCATCACCGACGACCAACTCTACCGCATCGCCGACGCGGCCGCCGGCGACGCCCGCCTTGCAATCGGTATCCTTCGAACAGCGGCCAGCAAGGCCGATCGCGAGAACCACGAGCGGATCACCGACGACATCCTCCTGAACGCCGCGGAGGATGCCCGGGCCCAAATCAAGCAGAAGAGCCTCGATTCACTTACCCCCCATCAGCGGGTCGTCTACGATATCGTCCGCGACCACGGCCCGATCGGACCAAGCGAGATCCACGAGCAGTATGCCAAAGAGGTCGACGACCCCCGGACGAAACGCACCGTCCGAACGTACCTCTCGAAGATGGCACAGTACAATCTCCTCGAGGCGGAAGGGACGAGTCGGGATCGAGAGTACTCGCTCGTCGATTCAGCAGCGGCGTCGCCGATGCAGTGACCGTGACGCCGACAACTATCCCGAACTGAACTCGCCGAGGCCCGATTGCTCGTGGTCCAGTGGCTCGATGACCTGGGGATCGTCGTTGCCGGGGTTGTTGACTCGCGTCGAGATCTCGTAGGCGTCTAGATCGTCGTTTGGATACGGCTGGCACAGTTCCTTGCGGGTGTCCGGGCCTGCGGCGAGCCAATCGGACTCAGCGTCCTTTGGGAGGACGACCGGCATCCGGTCGTGGATGGAATTCATTAGGTCGTTCGGCTCCGTCGTGAGAATCGTTACGCACGAGATCGTCTCGTCGGCCCCCTCCCAGATGTCCCAGAGACCGGCCATCGCGAACGCGGGGTCGTCCTCACGATAAATCCGGTAGGGCTGTTTCGGGCCTCCGTTCGACGACTTCCACTCGTAGAAGCCTGACGAGAGAACCAGACAGGGCCGGGATTCCCACGCTTGCTCGAAGACGCGTTTCTCGTCGGCCGTCTCGGAGCGAGCGTTGATGATGCCTTCCTCCGGCTCGTCCGCCCAGAACGGAATCAGCCCCCAGTGGTAGGCATCGATCTCGTCTGGTGCCTCGTTCGTGATGATGTGGAGATCATCGCCGGGCGCGATGTTGTATCGTGGTGTGTACCCGCCGTCCGTGACGACCTCGGCGTCGAAGCGAGACTCAAGGTAGGCCTGGTCGATGAAGAGCGAGTTTCTGCCACACATACGGAGGACTTCGAGGAGAAGCATCTTCAACGTGGTCGCGCGGAGCCTCGTCAGCGTCGATGTCTTAACCAACATACTGCCACAGAATATCCGGAATGTTGGTTAACTGAGCAGCAGCGCCAAATTCTGGAAACGTTCTCGGAAACAGTCGAGCGTCTGCAGAAACTCGCCGACTGAGGATGGGTAAGCTACTGTCTCGTACCTTCCATGAAACTCGGAAGCCCCACGCCGCGGCTTATCGGGAATGTGGGCAACTAGTCGAGTATGGGAGAACACTCAACGTCGAACCGATTGGCGGTGGACCAGCCAACACGGGGCGCTGACCGCAATCGGACCCTTGCTGACCAGGCCGATCCGACTACGGACGAGATGTTGTTGCCGTCACTCGATGACGGCATCACGTTGCTCGACGTGGAAGGGAGTCGTGGCGTCCCGATCCTGCAGTCACTCGTGCTCGATCATCTCCTCCTGCACGACGGGCCCGCCTTCTGGGTCGACGCAAACGGCCACGCGACGACAACGACACTCGCCCAGATCGCCCCCAGCCAACGGTTGCTCAACCGAATCCACGTCGCACGCGGATTTACCGCCTACCAGCACTACGGCGCCGTCTGTGATCTCCCGACGGCAGTGAACAAATCGATCCAGATGTCCACTACCGACGCCGGTGAGACCGATCGACGGGCATCAGGTCGCGACGAGGACACGTCGTCCCACACACCCGCCCTCATCGTCGCGCCAGCCGTCGACGCCCAGTACCGCGCCGACGATACCCTCGGCGAGACCCACGCGAAAACCCTCCAGGCTCGAACCCTCGCCCGGTTGGCGACCTACGCCGAGGGATACGACATCCCGGTGCTCGTCACCCGGACGCAGCGCGATGGCTTCACGGCGCCGGTCG
>JBEQBN010000241.1:1684-3241 GCA_041639775.1 Halapricum sp. | reverse complement strand
AGCACGGCGGCGTCACCTATCACGACGTCCTGCCGCTTCGAGAGACCGAGGACCTGGGCGAGCGCGGCACGCGAAACACGCCGACTGGGACCGTGATCCGCCGCGGGGCCTACGTGGGTAGCGACGCGATTATGATGAGTCCCAGCTTCGTCAACGTCGGCGCGCACGTCGGCGACGGGACGCTGGTCGACTCCAGCGACACCGTCGGCTCGTGTGCCCAGATCGGCGACAACGTCAAACTCGGCGCGAACACGCTGATCGGCGGTGTGCTCGAGCCCGTCGAAGACAGCCCCGTCATCATCGAGGACGGCGTCTCGCTGGGCGCTGGCTGTCGTGTCACGAGCGGCTTCAAAGTCGGCGAACACTCGGTCGTCGGCGAAAATACCCTGCTGACCCCGCGAATTCCCGTCTACGACCTGGTCGAGGAGGAAGTCATC
The DNA here is from genome assembly GCA_041639775.1 of Halapricum sp. Lineage (GTDB taxonomy): Archaea > Halobacteriota > Halobacteria > Halobacteriales > Haloarculaceae > Halapricum. The sequence goes on along the minus strand of JBEQBN010000241.1, from coordinate 2,804 downwards.
TACGGAGAACTGCCGCCCGAACGGCGGGCCTTCACCCGCTTCGTCGAGTCCTCTGTGAGCGAGCACGACCTGTTCGACGGCGGCGCGTACAAGCCTGCTGTGGTGGCGACTCACGTCGAGGAAGAGACGCTCGAAGCCGCCGAGAAAGAGGACATCCTGCGGGACAACTAGCCCCAGCCATACTGCCGGCTGTAAGCTCGTGGCGATATTCGGTCCACTGGGTGGTCGAATTCGTTCGAAATGTTACAGCAGGCAGTATCAGCAGTGTTCGTCGATCCATTCGCAGAACGCTTCGAAATCCGCTGCACCGGCATCGTCGGCGATATCGTGTAGCGTTCCGATGCTGATTGAGTCGTGAGCCGGAACGGTCACAACGCGGGCGTCTGTCTCCGTGTGACTGTCCGGTGGGTCCCACCGCAGAATTAGATGGTCGCCAGCGGTGCGGATATGCTGAAAGCCGCTGACGTTGACCAGTACCTTGTACACGTCTTCGCCGGAGAAGTCCGTTGTTACCATCTTTACTGCAAGGCGTCGGGGAGATCGTCGCCCTGTGATCGGGCGACCTCGGGGCTGACGTCGAGATCACGAATCTCGTCATCAGTTGGTGCGTGACCACCGTCGCCCTCGATCGCCTCGACAACGGCGTCGAGATTGTCGAGTGCGATGTCCCGACTTTCCCCCTGTGCAGTCACCTCTGCCCGGAGATCACGAGCCGTCCACTGCCCGTCCGGATTCTTCAGCAAGCGGATCTCTCGATCGGGATCATCCGTATTCCCCCGTTCGGCTCGCGCCATATTCACTGGTAGCTCGCCAAGATTCAAAACGCTTCGGGAGGGCTATCAACTCACAGACTGCCCCCTCATCGTAAGGAACCGGTGAATCACTCCCGATAACAATCACAAACGTTGAACCGCTGCCACACCGATATCGAGTCAATGACTACTGACGATCCCCCGCCAATCCGTCGCCTGTCCGAGTGGGACGGGACTCGCCTGCGCGATCTCGCCGACGAATATGGTACGCCGCTGTACGTCATCGACCAGGGGCGCGTCCGCGAAAACGTCGCCAACCTCGAGCAGGCCTTCCACGCCGAGGCGATCAGCTACGCGGTCAAAGCCAA
>JBEQBN010000241.1:0-1674 GCA_041639775.1 Halapricum sp. | reverse complement strand
CAAGGCCAATACAGTCCGCACGACCCTAGCGACCGTCGCCGACACCGGCCTCGACGCCGAGTGTGCCTCCGCGGGCGAGGTCCAGCGTGCCGTCGAGGCCGGCTTCGAGGCGGTCCGCTACACCGCGGTCAACCCCCCCGCGGCGGACCTCGATCACGTCGTCTCGCTTGCGAACACCGTGGAGGACCTCGACCTGGTGGTCACCATCGGGGCGGCCGACACGCTGGCGGCGCTCGAGGACCGCGGCTACGACGGCCCGCTCGCGATCCGTGTCAATCCCGGCGTTGGCGCGGGCCACCACGCGAAGGTCACCACGGGCGACGCCCCGAAGTTCGGCGTCCCCTCCGACCGCGTCCCGGACCTCGCAAGCGACGTTCTCGACCGCGGCTTCGACCTCGTCGGACTGCACGCTCACGCCGGCAGCGGGATCCACGACGAGGACGATCTGCAGGCCCATCGCGAACTCGTCTCCCGTATGGGCGAGCTGGCGCGCGATCTCGATCACGATCTGGACTTTCTCAACGTCGGTGGCGGCCTGGGCGTGCCATACCGGCCCGACGAGGCCCCGCTGGACCTCGACCGCGTCGCGAGCGCGACTCGCGAGGCCGCCGGCGATCTCGACGCGACGCTGGGCATCGAACCCGGCCGGTACGTCGTCGCTGACGCGGGCGTCCTGTTGACGACCGTCAACACGGTCAAGCCGACCCCCGAGACGACAGTCGTCGGCGTCGACGCGGGGATGACGACGCTGTTGCGGCCGGCGATGTACGACGCCTACCACGAGATCCGATCGCTGGCTCCCGACGCCGACGACCGCGAGGCGACCGCTGCGACGGTCGCCGGCCCGATCTGCGAGACTGCCGACGTACTGGGTCGCGACCGGCCGCTTCCGGCACCCGAACGCGGGGACGCGCTGGCGATCGGTAACGCCGGCGCGTACGGCTACGAGATGGCCTCGAACTACAACTCCCGGCCGCGCCCGGCGGTCGTGTCCCTCGACGGTAGCGAGTCGGAACTGACCGTCGAACGCGAAACCCTTTCGGACCTGACCCGACTAGAGATCGAGCAATGATCACTGTCGAGAAGTACCACGGCACCGGCAACGACTTCGTCGTGGTCGCGGCCGACGCTCCAGTCGAGGATCGGGAGGCCTTCACGAGGCGGCTCGCCGATCGGGAGACGGGACTGGACCATCCCGACGGCGAGCGGGTCGGTGCCGATGGCGTCCTCTTTCTGGACCTGAACGCCGACGCCGAACCGCCCCGCGTCGAGATGACGCTCGTCCAGCCCGACGGTTCGATCGCAGAGATGTGCGGCAACGGCGCTCGCGTCGTCGCGACCTGGGCGGCCGCCGAGACGGGTCGACGGGCGTTCGTCATCGACACGCCCGCCGGCGAGTATCCCGCCGAAGTCGGCCGGGAGGGCGTCACCATCGGGATGGGCGAGCCGACCTTCGACCCCGGGGCCGTCCCGACCACGCTCGGGGAGTCGCTGATCGAGCGCGAGGTCGAGGGGCTGACCGTGACGGCGGTCAACACCGGCGTCCCCCACGCCGTCGCGTTCGTCGAGGACGTCGCCGACGTGGACCTGGAACGCGTCGCGCCGCCCGTCCGGCACGCCGACGTCTTCCCGGAGGGCGCGAACGTCACGATCGCCTCGGAGCGAACCGCCGGC
>JBEQBN010000240.1:0-3241 GCA_041639775.1 Halapricum sp. | reverse complement strand
GTTCATCCAGCACGTCGATCGCTGGCTGTTCGGACTGGTCGGACCGAGCGACGTCGCGATGCGGCTGCCGGTGGCGGTGATCGGGGGCCTGCTCCCGCTTTCCGCGCTGCTATTTCGTGATCACCTCCGGCGATCAGAGACTATCGCGCTCTCGCTGTTCTTGGCGTTCAATCCCGTGCTGCTGTACTACTCGCGATTTATGCGCAGCGACGTCTTGGTCGGGGCCTTTGCCTTCGTCGCGTTCGGGATGGTCGTCCGGTTGGTCGACCGTCGGCAGGTTCGGTATCTCTACGGCACTGCACTCTTTCTCGCGCTCGCGGTCGCATCCAAGGAGAACTCGCTGCTGTACGTCCTCACCTGGCTCGGCGCGGGCGTGCTCGTGGCCGATCGAGCGCTCGACCGACCGGGGTCGGATCGAACCGGCCTCGACCGGCTCCGTGCACTCGCGGCGACGGGGCGGCTGTACGCACGACGGGTCGAAACCCAACTAGACGCGCGACGGCGCGTGGGCGTGTACGCGCTGCACGGCCTCGGTGCGGTTGGGGTGTTCACACTGGTCTGGCTCGGTATGTTCGCGCCACGAGGCGACGGCCTGGAAGGGCTGTACACCGGGGCCGTCGAAGCCGGGACCGTCGGCCTGGGAGACGCCATACGCGATCCAGCGAAATGGGGACCGTTGGTCGATGCGACCGTCGAGCAGTTCCGCGGCGAGTATCTCGCCTGGGGCGGCAAATCGGGCGATCTGACCTTCGAGGCATATCAGGGGCGACTCGGCGCCACGATCAGAGACGGGCTCGTCTACACGTCGGCCCCGCTGGTTTTCTTCGCGATTGCGGGGTTCGTTCGCGAGCGGTACGCCGTTTCTGAGGGGCGCGTGCTGGTCTTTTTCCTGTTTTATGCCGGTGTGGCCTCGACCGTTGGGTACCCGCTCGGGCTGTCGATCGGTGGTGGCTGGAAGTGGAACAACGTCCACATCGTACTGCCGCTGTCGGTCCCGGCGGCCGTCGGGCTGGCGACGGTCTATCGATGGGGTAGCGACGCCTATCGCGAAAACGACACGATCGATCTCGGTCTGACGGCGCTGATTCTCGTGGTGGTGGCCTCGACGGTCGCCTGGTCCGGGCTAAGCCACGTCTATCTCAACCCGACCCACGAGAGCAACGAACTCGTCCAGTTCGGCCAGCCACACGACGACCTCGATCCCGTGATCGAGGAACTACAGGCGGCCGCGCCGGGCGAGAACCCCGACGTACTGGTCTATGACAACGCCAGCGCGGACGGATCAATCGTCGGGCCAGTGCACGTCGGCTCCATAAAAGACGTTCGACCAGTATGTACCGACTTCGGGAACTTCCTGCCGATGCAGTGGTATCTGGCGGCCGCAGACGCGAACGCGACTTGCGCCAGGGAATTGCAGTTGCGCGAGCGAGTCGGACGCCACGAGCCAGACGTCGTGATCACCCGGCTGGGGGACGACAGCGTTCCGACCGAGTGGCTCGAAGACCGCTACGAGGACCGCGGAGTCTACAGTCTGCGATACTACGAGCAGGCAGTGCCGACGATCCGCCTGTACGTCCGGCGGTGACGTGCTCGTACGCGAAGGGGTCACCCGTCCCGGGGTCGACCGGCGACGACAACCCATATATCCCCGGCCGAACAGGTGCCGATATGGACGCGGGTAGCGCGTCAAAGCCTCGTGGTCGACAGCGCTCGGCGCAGGTGGTCGATGCCCTCCGGAGTCATAACACAGTCGCCCTCGCAGTGGCCGTGATTGCGCTCGGCGCGCTCGCAGTGCGGTTGTTCTGGCTCGGTCATCGGACGGCCCACTGGGACGAGGCCCGGGTCGCTTACTGGATCCTCCGCTATGAGGAGACCGGGGCGTTCGTCTACCGTCCGATCATCCACGGGCCCTTCATCCACCACGTCGCCGAACCGCTGTTCGCGCTGTTCGGGCCGAGCGACCTGCTCGGCAGACTCCCGGTCGCGGTCGTCGGCGGTCTGTTTCCCCTGTCGGCGCTGTTGTTTCGCGAGCACCTGCGGGATCACGAAACGGTGTTGCTCGCCGTCCTGTTTGCGGCCAATCCCGTCCTGTTGTACTACTCGCGGTTTCTCCGCAGTGACGTACTCGTCGCGGCGTTTATGCTCACCGCGTTGGGCTTTCTGGTTCGGGTCTACGATACGCGCAAGCCCCGGTGTCTCTACCCAGCAGCGCTGTTTCTCGGATTCGGGATTGCCGCAAAGGAGAACGCGCTGATCTACGTCCTCGTCTGGATCGGCGGCGCGACACTGTTGGTAGATACCGCACTGTTCCGTCCGCGGACGGCCAAGTCCGGGCTCGATCTGCTCCGATCGCGGGCCCGAACAGCGCGTCGATACGCTGGCCAGTTGAAGACCGAGCCGACACGAAGACGCGCAGGTGTGTACGCGGTACACCTCGTCGGGGCGCTCGCAGTCCTCGTGTTCGTCTGGCTGTACACGTTCGCACCTCGGGGAGCGGCCACCGAGCACTACCCCGTGACTGAGGCGGCGATCGGGACGGTCACCTTCGGTGATGCGCTCGCCAATCCGCTGGAACTGCCGACACTGATCGGAAACACCTGGGACTACTGGTACAGCAACTACCCGATGTGGTCCGAGAAGGCCCTTTCCAGCGGCGAGAACTCGTCGCTTTCCGGGCGGTATCTGGAGTTTGCTCCACAGTATCTCACAGTGCTCCGGGAGTACGCCTTCTCGACGCTGCTGTTCGCAGCGGTTGGCTTTCTTAGCGAGCGCTACGGTCGCGAGCGCTCGCGGAACTTGGTGCTGTTTTTCACCTACGGCGGGGTCGCCTCGGTGATCGGCTATCCGCTCGGACTGGACATCTTCGGGGCCTGGAACGCCACCCATCCGATTGTGATGCTGGCGCTCCCGGCGGCGGTCGGCCTCGGCGCGGTCTATCGCCGGGGGAAAGCGGCACTGGCTGCTGACGTTTCCGTCACCTCACTGCTGGCGGCGCTGTTGCTCGTGGTCGTCCTCGGACAGGTAGTCGCGACGGCGGCCGGCGCGGCGTACAGCAACGACACAAACGCCGAGAAGAACAAACTCATTCAGTACGGCCAGCCGGCCGACGACATGCGGTACGATCTCCAGCAACTGGACCGGATCGCCGCCGAAAACGACGGGACCGACGTCCTTCTCTACGAGAACTACTTCGTCGGCAACGACGAAAGCAGGTACTTCTATCCGGCGTGTATGGGGACCT
>JBEQBN010000239.1:0-3250 GCA_041639775.1 Halapricum sp. | reverse complement strand
GGCAACGTCATCGCCGACAGCGGCGAAGGTTACGCCGAGCGAAACAAGGTCCACGACGCCATCGCGACCGTCAAGCGAAACGCCCCCGGCGCCGATATCGAATAGCCAGAATCGACGGGCGTGAAGAGTAGACCCGGTCCCGGTCGACGATAGCCGTTTTTGAATATGCCGTCTCAGCGGAACTCCCTGGCGGCTGTGAGGGCAAGACGCTGTGAGAGTCAGGACGACTCGAACAGATCAGGGTTTTCGAGGGCGAACTCGACGCCCTCCCGGAACCCGGCCCGGAACCACGCCCGGCGGTTGGCGTCGACGTCACCGGCACCTGTGGATTCCGTCGCGAGTGACGCACCGATCTCCGACGGGGACGGCTGGCCGTCGTCTGCCCCGGACGACTCCAGCACGCCCGGTGGCGTCGGGGCGTCGGCCGATTCGTCAGCTGTCGTCGGCTCTGACCCCTCCGATTCGTCGATCCCGGGTTCGATATCGTCGACATCGGGCACCTCGACGTCCTCATCGGCCGACTTGGACTCGCTGTCTTCGGCCCACTGTTCGAGGTCGCCGTATTCGTCTTTGATCTCGGCGAACGTCGCGTCTTCGCTCTCGGGGCCGAGGAACTGCTCGAGGACCTGCTTGTAGAACATCTTGACGTGCTGGCCTTCCTCGGCGAGCCGATCGAGATCGACCGGCCACTCCGCGGCGATCTTCTCGGCGGCCTCGGACTGTTGGTCGGTCTTGAAATTCGTCTCGACGATCTCGACGTCGTCGGGGTAGTCTTCGAGACTCATTGTTCTGGAGTATTGCCCCCAATCGTCATCAAATGCGGGGGATGTCACTTCGTCCGACACGGCGCTGAATTGCCACCGCGGAGATTATATTTATCCGGCCACAATCGTTGTACGACTGTGACTGCCCACTCGAGTCTAGTGTATATTTTCGCCTTCGCGTTCACGTCGCTGGCCTGTTTTGGCAGTCTCCCACGGGCCAGACAGATATCGGATCGTGACACCCGCCACGGCCTGATGGGCCTGCTTGCTGGCAGTGGTGCGTGGGCCGGTGCACACACGGCCGTGCTCTTGCTGCCGGGCTTTCAGCTAAAAAACGGAGCGTATTTGATCGGGCTCATCTTTGGGTTTTCAACTGTTTGGGCCTGGCTGTATTTCACCTCGGCGTACACCGGCCGCTCGTATCATCGCGATCCAACGTTCCGCCGGGCGGGGCTGGCGACGTATCTGATCGTCGTCGCGATCAAACTGACGAACCCGTTTCATCACGGCTATTACGAGGCGAAACTCGTCAACGACGGGTTCACGCACCTGGTAATTCAGCAGGGAATCGTCCACTGGACAGTAACCGGGCTGTCCTACGCGTTGGCGTCGATCGGGCTGTTTATGCTGTTCGAGCAGTTCGCCGAGTCCGAACACGACACGCGGATCGTCGCCGCGCTTGCGTCACTGACGGCGGTGCCAGTCGTACTCGATATCGCGGCGTATTCGATCCCGGAGATTGTCAACATCATCCACGCACCCTTTGGCGTCGCCGCGTTCGCGATCGGGACGCTCTTTCTCTACCAGGAGCGGTTCCTAGCGGTTCATTTCTCGGCTGACATCGATGACGCAGTCGTCTTTCTCGACGACGACGATCGGATCCGCGATTTCAACGACGCCGCCGCACAGATCGTTCCCGGATTGGACGGACGACGCGGCGACCCGATCGACCGAGTGGCGCCGCTCGCCGACGCAGTTGGAACCGAGCGGACTGTTCTGGATTTCCGGGTCGGCAACGAGACCCGCCACTTTCTGGTCACGGAAAGAGACTTCGCGCTCGGGCAGACAGGCTACGGGCGGATGCTCGTGTTGACGGATGTCACCCAAATTGAACGACAGCGTCGCGAGCTAAAGCGCCACAACGAACAGCTAGAGGATCTGGCCGTCGGGATTCGTCACGAACTGCGCAACACGCTCCAGATCGTCTCCGGCAACGTCGAGGCCGCCCAACAGTACGTCCACAGTGATCCCGACACAGCCGCGAGTGCGCTCTCAACGGCGTCATCGACGACCGCCCGGATGCGCGAGATTATCGGTGATCTCTCGATGCTGGCCGAATACAGCCAGACTGTCGAGGAGACTGACCCGGTTGCGTTCCGCGAGACGGTTCGGACGGCCTGGAATCGGGCCGACACGAACGGATTAGAGTTGGTCGTCGAAGGTGACGGCGCGATCGAGGCCGACGAGAGCCGCTTCGAGGAGTTGCTCTACCGGGCGTTCGTGTTCGCCGATGCCGTCGACGGGTCGTCGGTGACGGTCACGCTTGACGGCGGTACGTTACTCTTCGAGACTGATGGCGAGCGGCCGGCCGCGACCAGTGCGGAGACGTTCTTCGAATTTGAGGAGTCGGCCCCGACCGCCGAGGCCGGTATGGCACTGCCGAGCTTCCGAACGCTTGCCCGCGCTCACGGGTGGACACCGACGTTCGACGCGGAGTATGAGGCGGGGATCCGGGTCGTCGTCGACGGTGTCGTCGCTCACTCGGCCGAAGCTGTCGCGCCGTAACGCACAGCGATCAACGCGAGGACTCAAGAGCGTGCCGCACAAAGTCGGCACCGAATGGCCCAGCAAATCCGGGAACTGGATCCGACGACCGTCGAACGGATTGCGGCCGGCGAGGTCGTCGAGCGGCCGGCGTCGGTCGTCAAGGAACTACTCGAGAACAGCCTTGACGCCGAGGCCGGTCGCGTCAGCGTCGCCGTCGAGAGCGGTGGCACCGAGTCGATCCGTGTCAGCGACGACGGGCTCGGTATGGACGAAGACGCCCTCAGACGTGCAGTCAAACAGCACACGACCTCAAAGATCCGGGATATCGACGACCTCGAGGGTGGGCTCGCGACGCTGGGGTTCCGCGGCGAGGCGCTGCACGCTATCGGGGCCGTCTCGCGGATGACGGTCACCTCTCGCCCGCGAGAGGGGGCATCAAGCGGCGCGGAGATCACCGTTGAGGGCGGCGACGTTGGGGAGGTCCGGCCGGCGGGCTGTCCGGTCGGGACAACCGTCGAGGTCGAGGACCTGTTCTACAACGTTCCTGCGCGTCGGAAGTACCTCGCACAGGAGACGACGGAGTTCGCCCACATCAACAGCGTCGTCACGGCCTACGCGCTCGCGAACCCCGACGTCGCCGTGACGTTGGAACACGACGGCCGGGAGGTCTTCGCGACGGCCGGCCGCGGGAACCTCACCGAGACCGTCCTTGACGTATA
>JBEQBN010000238.1:0-3259 GCA_041639775.1 Halapricum sp. | reverse complement strand
ACCGGCGCCGAAAGGAACTCCTGAATGTTAGTGGCTTCCTCGGCGTGCTCGCCGCCGCCGACGACGTTGCCCAGCGGCGTGGGGAACTGATCGCCCCGGAAGGTCCCGCCCAGGTGCTGGAACAGCGGGAGTCCGAGTTCGTCGGCACCGGCCTTGGCGGCGGCCATGCTGATCGCGACCGCGCTGTTGGCGCCGATACCCGAGAAGTCGTCCGTCCCGTCGACCTCGTGTAGCGTGTCGTCGATTGCGCGCTGGTCGGTGGCGTCGACCTCACCGACGAGGGCGGGAACGGCGTCGGCTTCGGCCTTCTCGATGGCCTCCTCGGCCGGCAGTTCGAGTGCTTCGTGTTCGCCCGTGCTCGCACCGCTCGGGGCGGCACCGCGACCGAAGCCACCGTCCTCGGTGGTGACCTCGGCTTCGACAGTGGCGTTACCTCGCGAGTCCAGTATCCGTCGGAGCGTGATGTCCGTAATGAGTGTCATCTGTGTTCGCCTCCGTTTGTCGCGTTGCCGTCGTCCGGCGGCCCGCTCGGGGACCGACCGGTGCGCGTGAGCGACACCGGCGTCGCGTCCGACCCCGCAAAGACTGACTGGCCATTCGCGGCCGTAGCCAGCGTCTGCGACCGTTCGAACGCGACGAGACGTTCCGGCACACTATCGGTGTTTACTCGCCTCCGAAGTAAGATTATCTATTTCGATCCGAGAGGTCGCGTCGCCGATTTTGAATAAACGATACTTTTCGCAGCGTTGACCGGGCTGTTTTAGCTGGTCTTCGGTCCGGAACTGTCACTCGCCATAAGAGTCTTTCCGACCGTCGCTCGATCGTCTCGCAACGCTTTTGCGTTTCTCATCGGGAGTTCGACGTATGGCAGAGACGGGCCAGACGGATCCGCGGACCGACACGTCCCGGCCGTTGTGGACGCTCGCGATCGTGTTGTTCGTCGCGCTCGAAGGGCTGGGCTTGCAGATGCGCGGGCCGCTGTTGCCGATCCTCGAGGCGGAGTGGGGAATCGGCAAGGGACTGCAGGGGCTGGTCGGCCCGGCCGGCACGCTCGGGTTCGCGGTAACGGTCCTGGCCGCCGGCGCGGTCGCCGGCCGGATCGATACGCGGCGGTATTTCCTGGGCGGGATCGTCGTCACGGTCGTCGGCGTCCTCGGGATGGCACTGGCGCCCGTGTTCGTCGCGTATCTCGGACTGCTGGTCGTCCGCGGCCTCGGGACGGGTGTCTCCCGGGGACTGGATCGCCCGCTGTTGGGCCACCTATATTCGAACGCTCGTGGGCGAGTCTTCAATCTCTACGATATGGCGTGGGCGATCGGCGCGGCGTCCGGTCCCGCAGTTCTGAGTCTCGCAGTCGGGTTCGGCAACTGGCGATACGCCTACGTCGCGCTCGCGGTCGCGTTCGGTGTCGTCGCCGCGCTCGTCTGGCGACTCGATCCTCCCAATGTTGACGCTGAGGAGGCGCTGGACGTCGCGGGCGCGCTCGAACTCTTCCGGACGCCGGCCGTCGGGGCGACGGTCGTCGCGCTCGTCTTTCATACTGGATTGGAGGGCGCGATGTTCCTCTGGCTGCCGACCTTTGGCGGCGAGATCGCAGACCTCGGCGCGACGCGTGCCAACCTCCTGCTCAGCGCGTTCATCGTCGCCTACATCCCCGGACGGCTCGTGTACACGCTGATCGCCGAGCGCGTCCCGTACGGTCCGCTGATCATCGCGCTGGAGATCCTCATCGCACCCGTGTTCGTTTGGACCTTTTTCCTCGCGGACGGCACCGCTGTCTTCGCCGGGGTCGTCGTTCTTGGCGGGCTCGTCTCGGGTATTTTTCCGACACTGCTGGCGTTTGGCACGCAGGCTGCACCGGAGTACAGCGGTCCGATCAACGCGGTCTCGACCTCGGTCGCGTCGGTCAGCCTGGCGCTCGTTCCGGTCGCAATGGGGGCGTTGGCCGAGTTCACCTCCATTCGGACGGCGATGTGGATCCCGCTCGCGATGACCGTCCTCGTCGCACCGACCGTCCTGATCGCCAGACGCGCCGATCCGAATATCTGAGTTCGCCGTCGCCCGCGTCCGGCGACCAGACACACTCTTGAGGCAGGCCCGCGTGGGTGTCGATATGACCGACCGAACCGCGGCCGTGACGCGGACGACCGCCGAGACGGAGATCGAGGTCACGCTCGACATCGACGGCGACGGGGACGCGACGATCGACACCGGTATCGGCTTTTTCGATCACATACTCGAATCGTTCGCGACGCACGGGCTGTTCGATTTGACCGTGACCTGTGACGGCGATCTGGAGATCGACGACCACCACACCGTCGAGGACGTCGCGATCACGGTCGGCGAGGCGCTCGAGGAGGCACTCGGGGACAAGCGCGGCATCGAGCGCTTTGCCGACCGCCGCGTCCCGCTCGATGAGGCCGTCGCTGGCGTCGTCCTGGATATCTCCGGGCGGCCGTACTTCGCGTTCGACGGTGCTTTCTCACAGTCGGACGTCGGCGGATTGACCAGCCATATGGCACAGCACTTCCTGCGCTCGCTCGCGATGAACGCCGACTTGACGCTGCACGCCGAGGTGGACGGCGAGAACGCCCACCACGAGATCGAGGCGCTGTTCAAATGCCTCGCTCGTGCACTCGACGATGCGACGCGAATCGACGACCGTCGGGCCGACATCGCGAGTACGAAAGGAACGCTCTGACTGGCTTCACCCACCGGATCGCTTCACTGCTCCGCCACAAGCACCGTCTCACCCGCTCTAACTGACTCGCCACGCTCGACCTGTAGGTCCGCACGTGTCACTGACGGCGGAAAGCGTACGTCGACGCGACTACCGAAAGAGATGTGACCGATCCGCTCACCGCGGTCGACCGACTCGCCGCCCTCAACATAGGGATGGATCCGCCGAGCGAACGCCCCGGCGATCAGTGTGACACGGTAGTCCGGAAAGTCCACGTGGAGTCGCTCGTTGCGATCCGACTCCTTCGAGAACGCCGGCCGATGGGCTCCCGGTTTGTGTGTCGTCGCCTGTATTTCACCCGCTGTCGGCGCGCGGTTGACGTGCACGTGATACAGATTCATAAACACGCCGACGCGCAACCGATCGTCTTCTTCCCTGATGACCGAAACTGTCCCGTCTGCCGGTGAGACGTACCCCGCGTCCGGGGGTTCCCGGTCGGGGTCGCGATGAAAGTACAGCACGGCAAGCCCTGCGAGCGCTGTCCCGACACCGACTGACGGCGCAAGCAACATAAGTGGC
>JBEQBN010000237.1:0-3261 GCA_041639775.1 Halapricum sp. | reverse complement strand
GAGAATCTCTGAGAAAGGGATCGTGATCGCGTCAGCCATATCCGGCCGCCGAATGACTCGATGGACCTCGTGGCGCACTGTATGTGTCGGGCTGTCGTCGAACAGGACAATCTCGTCAGTCGCCGGCAGTTGCCGCTCGAGTCGTCGAACGAGCGGGAGGCCGGCGTATCCGCCGCCAAAGACTGCAACTCGCATACGCGGTGTTCGGGTCGGATCGACGTAAACGCGTGGGTCGTCGATATGCCAGGGACGAATGGCTCAAGGCAGTGCCCCAGTTCACTTCCGCTGAGAGACCGGGATTGGCGTGGCCAGCGATACAGGAAACGAGCACGGCCGTCGCCGTACCGACGAATCTCCGCCAGACTCTTGTCGGCGATGAGCAACGGATCACGGCCGTCATCGAGTTTGATCGACTGGATGACACCTCGAGACAATAACAAAGGACTGATTTATTCGCTCGTAGAATAACATTGTAATGGCGTCAGACGACCTACTCTCGTCGCTAGAGCATATCGCCGAACGGCTCGATTTCGGGGAGTACGAGGCGAAAGCATACCTGACGATCCTCGAACACGGCGAACTCACGGCCGCGGAGATCGCCGAGTACACCGACATCCCACAGCCGCGGGTGTACGACACGGTTCGGAGTCTCAGCGACAGTGGGTTGGTCGAACTGCGCGAGTCCCGGCCGATGAAAGTGTTAGCGATCGATCCTCAGGAAGCGTTTGCGGAGTATCGTGACTCACTCTCGACGCTCGTCACTGGACTCAACGAGCGATACACCCAACCCGCTCGCGAGGCGGAAGGCGTCTCGCTGGTGAAATCGCGGCCGACGATGTTGCGGTATCTCGAAGACGTGATCCGGTCGGCCGAGTACGAACTGATGGTGTCGTTGACGCCCGATCTCCTCGAACGGTATCACGAGACACTCGCAGACGTCCAAAGCGAGGGCGTCGCAGTCGAGATCCTGCTTTCGCCGGCCGCCGCAGTACCGGGACCTGACGAGTTCGATTACGTCGACGTCGCGACGACCGTCCGGACGCGACGCGGCGTAACGACGCCGATCGTGGCTGTCGCCGACGGGGAATACGCGATGTACGCGACCCGAGAAGGTATCGAAGGCGCGGAGGACCGCTACGGCGTGATTTTCAACCGTTCGGAATTGGGATTTCTACTGTCGGGCTTTTTGAACACAGTTCTGTGGACTACGGCCGAGACAATTGTCGAAGAACCCATCGCCGACCAGTTCCCGCGTCGATACGGGACCATTCGACGGTGTGTGTCTGACCTGCGACAGCTAGAGGGAACGTACTACGCTTCGATCGACGGCCGAGACGTAGAGACGGGCGAGCACACCCTTATCGAAGGGAAAATTGTTGATGTTCTTTCAGACACAAACTGGGTCGCGGCCTCGTTGGTCATCGATACCGGCGACCGTGAACTCGAAGTCGGTGGTCAGGTCGCTGCGCTGGAAGACATCGAGGCACACGAAATCGTCATCGGCACGGACGGACCGCCGGGCGTGTGACGTCACAAACTGCGATAGACGAGCTATACGGCTGTCGAAGACGAGAACGATCCACCCAGGCCGAGCATAAAGAGGCCGAGCAGCTCACTAACGTAGTCCTCGGCGTAGGATTTTACCTCCTCAATGTCCTCCTCATAGGACATCGTCGTCGTCTGACCGGACGTTTCGACTTCCACGTCTTCGATGCGGGTCGCGAGTTCGTCAGAGACATCGTCAAACTGGGGGGCAAGGGTGAGAGCCGCATCGATATCGTCTTTGAGATCGCTTGCCGCATCGCCCGCCCACATACTCGTTTCGACGCCGTAGGTGGAGTCAGTCTTGTAGACACTCCCGGACATATACTCAATCTGTCCGACGCTTTCGATCGTGATTTCGTCCGTGCTGAAGTCCTCCTCAGTGAGGGCGTCGTCTGGAACGACGGTCGCGAACGCCATATGTCCGTCTGTCGTGTCATTGTACAGCGTCGCTAACTCGCCGGCGATCGCCTCGCCGTCACCGTTCGACACGTCGATGACGTCCTCGATGACCTCCGTCGAGCCGATAGCATATCGGCCCTCCGAGAGGACGGCCATACCGCCATCGTCTGCATCCGGCGCTGAATAGATGCTCTTTCCGCCGTATTCGGACTGTTCGAGTTCGCTGTCGCCTTCAGACTCGAGGAATCCGATGAGTTCGTCTTCCGACCAGTCCGTCTCCATAACGATACCCGCGTATTCCTCGTCGGTGCCTGACGGTTCGACTTCCATAAACAGCAGGCCCTCGTTGAGCCCTGTCGGATCGAGATCGACTTCCTCGCGAGCCATCTCGATGGCGGACTCAACGTCTTCTGGGAAGGTATTGTCCTCGCCGAACGACGCGAGTTCGCCGAGCGCCGTATTCGCTACATCCCGGAGGTCGTCGTCGTCCAGCATCGCCTGCGTATCGACTGAGACGACAGCCCCCGCCTGCGCGGGTACGATACTGCCGGGATTGAGCCCGCCGCTCGTGCCGGGCCCATCCTCAGTAGGTGTCTCGTTTCCAGTGGGAGTTCCGTCTTCGCCGCTGTCACCGCCGCCACACCCCGCGAGCGAGCCGAGCGCAACGAATCCCGCCCCCGCCGCACCTTTCTGCATAAGGCTCCGTCGCGTGAACTCTTTGGATGACATAGATGTATACTGGTATTTGTTGGCGAGGCTAAAATAACCACCGCCTCCGGACGAAATCTCACCGGCAGAATCCGGCAATATATTCTTGGAGTTGTTTTTGGCAAGCCTAAAACTCAAGACAGTCCGTCTCGAACGACGGACAATGAGTACGTACACGTTCGAGGATGTCGCGGTCGTTATGGGGACGTACAACGAACAGCAGGCGATCGGAACAGTACTCGACGATATCGATCGCGTGACTGACGGGCAAGCGTCGGTCGTCTGTGTGGACAGTTCCAGCGACCGGACTCCGGCGATCGCCCGCGAGAAGGGCGCGCGGGTCATCGAACAGGAACCCCAGGGGTACGGTGTCGCGGTCGAGCGGGCGCTTCGTGGGGCCGACCGACCGGTCGTGGTCACGACCGACTGTGACGACACCTATCCGATGGATCGGTTGCCCGATTTTCTGGACGCGATCAACGACGGTGCCGACGTGGTCAGCGGCGACCGCCTCTCCGGCGGCGCCGAGGCGATGCCACGGTTCAACCGGTTGGGCAACCGCCTGTTCGCCGTGCTCGCGAGCCTGCTGATCGACTACCCCGTCCGCGA
>JBEQBN010000236.1:0-3264 GCA_041639775.1 Halapricum sp. | reverse complement strand
CGGTCGCGTCCGAGGCGTTCGAGCTGGGCCGAATCCTCAGCGTCGAAGAGCCCGGACGGGTCACGCTCGAGACGATGGTACCACTCGGGGGGCGTCCCACCCCGTTCGTCCGCGTCAAGCACGATGCCCGGGACGAATTCGCACAGCGTGTCCGCGAGCACGCGGCGGTGTCTGACATCCGTCCGCTCAACACCCACGCCGGAGAGGTCCTGTACACGCTCGAGTGGGACCCCTCGACTGACACGCTTTTCAGGACGATTCTGGAGGCGGACATCGCACTCCTCGGCGCGACCGGGAGCGCGGACCGCTGGGCGTTCGAGCTCCGGTTTCCCTCACACGAGACGCTCTCGGAGTTCCAGGAGTTCTATATCGAGGAAGAGATCGACGTGACAATCGAGCGGATCTACAATCCGACGAAACCCGATGCCGGACCGTGGTACGGCTTGACGCCACCACAGCGGGAGACGCTGACCTACGCCGTCGAGCACGGGTATTACTCGCTACCGCGCGGCATCTCGACGAAGGAACTCGGCGAGGAGTTCGATATCTCCGATCAGGCCGTGACTGAGCGCCTGCGACGCGGAATCACGACGCTCGTGTCGAACACCATATTGCGGCTCGACGACGAGTCCTGATACTGGTGGCTATGCCATTTCGAAATGATCTGGCCCGCCGTCGTGCCAGATATCTGTACGAACGTATGGCCACCAGTATGACAGCGACAGCTCCGGACGTTGACGGAGGGTAAGCCGTATGTCCTTGCCGATCGACTTCCCGGATATGGATCCACTCAACCGGATGGCGACCGAACTGGTCGACGAAGCGATCGACTTCGCCGACGAACTCGCGATCGCCGTCCAGCAACTCGATTCGGAAGCGACAGTACTGGACTTCGGCGTCCACGTCCCCGGCGGGATCGAAGCCGGGCTGATGCTCGCGGAGATCCAGACCGCTGGCCTGGCGACTCTGGATACGACGCTCCGTGACATCCAGCAGACGCCGCGGACGCACGTCGAACTCACGACGGACTATCCCGGACTCGCCTTGCTTGGTTCCCAGAAGGCCGGCTGGGAACTCAGCGTTGAGGACTTCGAGGGGTTGGGTAGCGGCCCGGCACGGGCGCTAGTGGCCGAAGAAGAGGAGTTCTCGCGGCTGGGCTACCAGGACGACTTCGAGTTTGCAGTGCTGGCGCTGGAATCCGAGACCCTGCCCGAAGCGGGTGTCGTCTCGGAGGTCGCGGACCGCGCCGGCGTCCCCGAAAGCGGCGTGTTCCTGCCGACCTACGCGACCGCGAGCCTGACCGGGAGCGTCACCGCAGCCGCCAGAGCCGCCGAGCTGGCCGTGTTCCGCCTGTCGGAACTGGGATACGACCCGCTCGACGTGCTCTCGGCGTCGGCCTCGGCACCGGTCGCGCCCGTCGCGGACGGGGAGGCGACCGCGATGGCCCGCACGACCGACGCGCTCGCCTACGGCGGGCAGGTCCATCTGGTCGTCTCAGAGCCGTCCGACCGGTTCGACGAGGTCGTCTCGACCGCCGCGGAGTCGTACGGCGACCCGTTCGAGGCCATCTTCGAATCGGTCGACTGGGCGTTCGAAGAACTCCCGACCGAACTGTTCGCGCCCGCCCAACTGACCGTCGATGTCGTCGGCGGCGACACGCACGTCTACGGGGAGCGACGCGAGGACCTGCTCGCTGAAAGCTTCGGCCTGTAGCCGCGATTCACGCGGCTTGCGCCGGGACATATTTGACCGAGGACGTCGAACTGCGCGTATGGCCGAGCGACTCCAGCCCGGCGTATGGCTGCTCGATGTCGGGCTCGTTCGGCCGTTCGACACGAACAGCTATCTGGTCGACGACGGGACGGTCACGCTGATCGACACCGGCCTGTGGGTCAACTGCCCGTCACTCCGTTCGGAACTGGCCGACGCTGGCTACGAGCCGGCCGACATCGACCGCGTTCTCCTCAGCCACTACGATCTAGACCATACGACCGGTTTGGGGCGTCTCGCCCCTGCATTCGACGGCCCGATCTATATCGGCCAGCGCGACTACGACCTCGCAACCGGTGGGTTCGATCCGCCGCTGTGGCACCACAAGGGTCTGTTTCACCGACTCGTCCGACCGTTCTTTCCGATCGCCAACGATGATATCCGCCCCGTCAGGGACGGCGACCGGATCGGGAACTTCACCGTGTTCGACACGCCAGGGCACAACCCGGGACACGTCGCCTACGTCCACGAGGACGGCGCGGCGTTCGTCGGCGACCTCGTCTGGGAGCGCGACGGAACGCTCACGCCGCCGGTCCGGCTGGACAGCTACGACATAGACGAACTCCGGGCGAGCATCGTGGAGTTCTGGTCGCGAACCCCTCGGATATCGACTCTCGCGATGGGACACGGCGATCCGATCACCTCCGATGTGGACCGTCGCTACCGTGAGTTGCTGGCAGCGGTCGAAGATCCTGCGATGCAAGCGTGAACGTCACGTCTTTCCCCGTGCCCCGACAGATACGGATATGGACGAAAAGCGGGAACTGACGAGCGTCGACATCGCGGCGCTGGCCGGTGAGTTCGGTCAGTACCGTGGCGCGCACGTCGACAAGGTCTATCTCTATCCCGAGGCGGAGCTGCTGCGGTTCCGGATGAGCGACTACGATCGGGGGCGAACGGAGCTGCTGATCGAAGTCGGCGAGAACAAGCGCGCGCACATCGCCGATCCTGAGCGCGTTCCGGACGCCCCGGAGCGGCCACCGAACTTCGCGATGATGCTTCGCAATCGGCTGTCGGGTGCGACACTCGAAGCCGTCGAACAGTTCGAGTTCGACCGCATTCTTATACTGCGGTTCGAACGGGACACCGACTCGACGACCGTCGTCGCGGAGCTGTTCGGCGACGGCAACGTGGCGGTCCTCGACGAGAACGATGACGTGATCGACTGCCTGGAGACGGTGCGGCTGAAGTCCCGGACCGTCGTGCCCGGCTCACACTACGAGTATCCCTCGGCCCGGTTCAACCCCCTCACGGTCGACTACGAGACGTTCACCGAACGAATGGACCAATCCGACAGCGACGTGGTGCGGACGCTGGCGACACAGCTGAACTTCGGCGGGCTGTACGGCGAGGAGCTCTGCTCGCGCGCCGGCGTCCCCTACAACCAAGACATCGAGGCGACCGACGACTCGGATTTCGAGGCGCTGTACCGGGAGATTGAGTCGCTGTCACGGCGACTCAGTGAGGGAGATCTGGACGCGCGAGTCTACTACG
>JBEQBN010000235.1:0-3274 GCA_041639775.1 Halapricum sp. | reverse complement strand
CTACTTGCCCTGGGCCAGCCATACTCGACTACATCACTATCTTTCACGCACTTGAATCTAGTGTGGGCGATAGTCACTGTCAGTGAATGCGCAGCTCTTTGCAACTGGGACCGTTACTCGACCGGGATCGACCGCCCCTCGTCGTCGGGATGTTGTTTCTGCAGTGTGACCGTCAGGACGCCGTTCTCGTAGGTCGCGCTGGTCCCGTCTTCAGTGACTGGGTCGGGGAGCCGTACCGATCGCTCGACCGATTCGTGGGATCGCTCGCTGCGGACGTAGATCCCCTCCTCGTGTTCGACTTCCCGTTCACGTTCGGCGGCGATGTGGACTGTCCGCTCGTCCGGCAGCGTCACATCGATGTCTTCGGCATCGTATCCCGGAAGATCCACGACGACGACCAGTTGGTCGCTCTCGTCACGGAGGTCGATCGCCGGTCCGGTCAACCCGCTGCCGAACTCGACGGGATCGATGTCCGCGAACTGCTTGCTTAGACGGTCGAACATCCGCTCGATGTCGTCGAAGGGGTCGGATCTGGACGGCATAGCTATCCGCTAGTACACCCTCTCGGAACTTAATGTTGTTGTCGATGGGTCAGAATTGTGGTGTCTAGTCGGAGACGACGTGCTCGGTATCGTACGAGCCGAGCCGTCGGACCCAGCCGTTTTCCGCCAGGGATTCGATCTCTTCGAGGGCGGCCTGCGTGCGATCCTCGTAGAGGCCGGCCTGGAAATCGACGTGAAAGACGTAATCGCCCAGTCGCTCGCCGCTCGGTCGCGATTCCAGCCGCGAGAGGTTGATATCGCGCTCGGCAAACGGCTGCAACAGCTCCAGCAGGAGCCCGGGGTAATCGGAGTTCGGGTAGATGACGATCGAGGTCTTCCCGCCGGCCGGCGATCGTTCGTCAGCCCCTGCGATGGCTAGAAATCGCGTCGCGTTAGAGGTCTGGTCTTGAATGTCTGTCGCGAGGGTTTCCAGGTCGCCCGCGTTGTCGGGGTGAGCGATCGCAGCTACCGAGTCGTCCTCTCGGGCGCGCTCGACACCGCGTGCCGTCGACGCGACTGCTTCGAGTTCGACGTCCGGGTACTGTTCTTCGAGATAGCCGCGACATTGGGCCAGCGCCTGGGCGTGGCTCGCGACAGTGTCGAACGTTTCCTCGCGGGCCAGCAGCGCGTGGCGGATCGGTGTGATGATCTCTTTGACGACTGCGATGTCGTACTCCGCCAGCGAGTCGAGACTCTCGGTGACGCTCCCCTCGATGCTGTTCTCTATCGGGATGACGCCGCGATCGAACTCGCCGTTAGCGACGGCCTTGACGATCTCGGTCACCGACTCGGTGAACGCGATGTCATCGGAGACCGACTGTGCCGCCCGGTGGGAATACGTCCCGCTCGGTCCCAGCGTAAGCGTCTGCATACGTTTCGATAGGTCACATCACGCCAAAAACCACCCGGTGTCAGCCGAGCACTACAGCACCTGCGACTGTCATATACACACCGACCAGCCCGCCGACGGTCCCGATCGCCAGCAGAGCCCGATCGGACAGATCCGGCGGCGATAGCCGATCCGACCCCGCGATCACGAGTCCGCCGATCACCACCAGCGTCGTTCCCATCACCAACTGCAGCAGCGACACGACCGGGAGTTGGGAACCGCCGACGTACTGCCCGACGCCGTAGCTTACGTTCCCGGTTCCGAGTATCGACACGCCGATCCCGTAGATCCGGCGCGGCGACGCTGCTGCACGCAGTGGAAACGCCATATTCGTCCATTCGCGCGGGTAGTCTTTAAAAGCGGCTTTCAGCCTCTGGCTGTTCGCCGTCTTCATATAATAAACTTCATCCCGATATATAGAATCTTCCTGAGTTGGTGTATCAGTCAATATCCAGTCTGCTGCCTGTGGGGAATGGGTAATAGTGGGCAAGACTAATTTAGCTGTGGGCAATAGTGGGCGACACGATGAAAGTTGACGCTGACAAACTCCAAACGAACGAGACTGATGACCGGGGGCGAGTGTATCTCGGGACGGAGTACGCTAACAAGCGTGTAACAGTCGCGGTGGTTGAGGTTGAGTCAAACACACCCAGTGAGGACGAATTGGCCGCAGCGTATCGCGAGGCGTCCGAAAGTGCCAGCGAGCTTGCTGACGAATGGGATGTGACCTCGGACGAGGCCTGGTTGGCACTTGAGGAATGAGCGACGACATCGAGATTCGGCGCGGTGATGTCGTTACCGTTCGGCTCGACCCTGCTGAGGGTCACGAAATGCGGAAAACACGTCCCGCAGTCGTGGTCCAAAACGATGTCGGAAACAAGCATTCGAATACCACTATTGTTGCACCCGCTACAGGCACCTACCGGGGGTATCCGTTCGAGGTACTTGTCGAGGCGACTGACTCGCCATTCGAGAGAGACTCCTCGGTGCGACTCGATCAACTTCGAGTCGTTTCTGTCACGAAGCGGGTTCATTCAGTGACTGGCAGTCTCGACGATTCGATAATGGCTGAGATCGACGACGCACTCAAGCTGAGTCTCGGCCTCGACTGATCATACTGTGGCTATACGTTCGTAAAGATATACGGCACGCCGTCGTGCCGGACCAGTTCGAAATGGTATCACCACCAGTATCAGGAGATCTCCGAAGCAATAGCTCCAGATCCGTCCCACCGAGAGCGCCGGTCTCACAGTCTACCATCCATTCTATATAGCGCTTATTGATTTATACCCAACAGCAAACTTCGACGAGACTTATATACATATCGAGGCGAATACCCCGACCCACCGTGGTCGGGGATGAAGCCGACAACTCGTGATACAAACCATTAAGCCGATATATCGCTAATCAATAGACAGCGATGGAATACAGTCACCGCTACCGCGCCTACCCGACAGACGAGGTAGCGGAGCGGCTGGAACACCATCTCGATGTGCATCGCCAACTCTACAATCACGTCCGCTGGGACTACGAGAACAGCCCAGCGGACGACAAGCCCAGTGAGTACGACCAGAATAACAAGCTCCCCGAGTGGAAACAACGGTGGCCGATATTTGCTGAACTGCACTCGAAAGCCGCCCAAGCCACCGTCGCACGCTTCCACCACAATCTCACCGTCCTGCGCAAACTCAAAGAGAAGGGGGACAACGTCGGTCGGCTCACACGCCAAGCACCCAGTGAGTACCGGAGCGTGACGTACAACCAGTCTGGTTTCGACCTCGATGAAAAGAGGGGCCACGACACGGACGCCTACGTCCGCTTCAGCAAGATCGGCTGGGTGAAA
>JBEQBN010000234.1:0-3285 GCA_041639775.1 Halapricum sp. | reverse complement strand
TGCGCCTCCGTCGCCGCCAGTCTGGTTGCGACGGAGTGGGAGCAAGGTGTGCGACGCCGAGGCCGGTCCCAAGGACTGTTCTGTTCTCAGGGACCCCGGCGTTGCTTTCCTCACCATCAATATCTTCAGTTTTATACAGTTAAATCTTTTACGATGTAATGGCGAAGTTACCCGAATGCAGAGGATAGTGCTCGTGGAAGAGTTCGACGCGCTCCTCCCCTCCCTACTGCGCTGCTTGAGAGCCTGGGCTCTCTGCGGTGCTCGTTGAGGAAGGGGGCTCCGCGCTATCTTATGCTGAAGACACGGATTGCTGGCGGGCTAACAGTATGCGATCGTAACGACGACGACATCGTCCGGCGCCGCGTGGGCGTCGATTCCGAGTTGCGTAACCTCACCGTCGGTCGTCTTCGGGTAGTCTGCAAGCAACTGCAACAACAGCCCCGACGCGACAGTATCGACAGTCGCGTTTGCGCCCACCGGATGTGCTGTCCCACCGAAGACGACCTCTTCATCGCACGTCGTGTCGAACTGTCGGAGGTCCGACTCGCTGGTGACGTTCTCGGCGTCGGTGTAGGCTTCTTTGACGGTACCTCTGTTGAGATATGTCGCCATCGCCCCGAGCCCGTCAGCTCGATCCGTCCGGGTGCTCGCGAGTTCCTCGAACAACCGTGACTCGACTTCGGAGAGGCTAATGCCGTTGGCGGTCGCCGGATCCCCGGGCACGCCATCAATCGTGGGTTGCTCCTGCGGAGAGAGGCCGGGCACGTCGACGACGCCGGTCGCACCGAGCACCGCAACGGCGAGCAACGCTCCGATAGCCAGGGCAGCCACCAGTTCGAATCGGCCAGCGAGGTCGAGGTAACTTGCGGATCGATCGGGTCCGTCGTCGTCGTACGTGAGCGGTTCCTTCTCGAACGTCGATCCGCCACAGCGACTACAGGGCGGGTTGTTGCGTTGGTGGTGGCGCCCACAGTCCGTGCAGGCCCAGACGAACTGCTCGCGGCCCTCCTCGGCGGTCGCTTGTGGGACGACCGCCCGCTCGAAACGATGGTGTCCGCAGTTGTCACACGGCGGGTCGTTGCGTTCGTGGGGCTTGCCACACTGCGGGCAGCGCCATTTCATAACCGGACGGGCACGTCACGCTCGTCTAAGTACTCCTTTGTCTCCTGAATCGAGTATTCGTCGAAGTGGAAAATCGACGCCGCCAACCCGGCGTCGGCATCAGCCTCGGTGAACACCTCGTACATATCTTCGGGACCGCCACAGCCCGACGAGGCGATCACGGGCGTCGAAACGGCGTCGGTAACAGCACTGGTCAGCGGGATATCGTAGCCCTCCTTCGTACCGTCGGCGTCGATTGAGTTGATGAACAGCTCCCCGGCACCGCGCCGTTCGGCCTCCTGGACCCACTCGATGACGTCAAGTCCTGTCCCCTCACGACCGCCCTTGACGGTGCACTCAAACCAGGCAGATTCGCCGTCGATATCGACGTAGTGTTCGCCCCGTTCGTCGAACCGCCGGCGTGCGTCGACACTGATAACGATACACTGGTTGCCGAAGGCTCGTGCACCCGCCTCGATGAGTTCAGGATTCGCAATCGCACCCGAGTTGATCGAGACCTTATCGGCCCCCGCCCGGAGCGTTTCTTTGATATCTTCACGCGTCCGGATCCCACCACCGACCGTCAGCGGGATAAACACCTCATCAGCGACCCGTTCGACCGTCTCCAGCATCGTCGCGCGCCCCTCCGCGGAGGCCGTGATATCCAGGAAAACGAACTCGTCGGCGCCGGCCTCGTTGTAGCGTTTGGCCATTTCGACCGGATCGCCCGTGTATTGCAGATCCTCGAAGTTGACCCCCGTATACACCGCCGCATTGCCGTCCTCATCAAGGTCGACGTCGATGCAGGGGATAATCCGTTTTGTGAGCATCGCTCTATCCTCGTTTCGATCGAAACGGGTATGACGGTTTCGCTCGGCGCCGTCCGACATCTAGAAGACGCCCCCGATCAAACAGGCGGCTATGGACGAAGCGACGACTCGTGAGAAAGCGTACGATCCGGAAAACGTTTCATTGCCGTCTCGAGCGCCACCGCTCCGGAGCACAGCACCACAGAGTTCGTTTACGACCGGACAGGTTGTGACCGGTGCAGTCGTACTCGTGGTCGGGCTCGCAGTGGTGTTCGGCGTGCCGCTGGCGCTGGCGTGATCACTGCTCGACCGGCGCGGACTCTCGATACTGCTCGCGGAACTCGCTGATGAGTTGCCCCATCTTGGCGTACCAGTCGTTGAGTACGCGCTGCATATCGTCGGCGATCTGGTCGGGGTCAGTCGGATGATAGACGTGGTAGTATCCACCTTGGTCGTAGTTCACCTGCTCTTTCTGGATGAACCCAGACGAGAGGAGACGCTGCACCGACCGGTAGGCCGTCGATCGCTCTCGCTCTACCTCGTCGGCGATTTCGTCGACTGTCAATGGCTCTTCAGCGTCCGACAGGGTCCGGAACACCTCCTTATCGAGTTCTTTGAGTCCGTGAATACACTCGAGAAGCCCCTCACAGTGCATATCCTGTGAGAGGTACTCGGACATCGCTTCTGGCATTGTAACTAGATCATTGGCAGAGCCAGCCTAAAAGCCTTGTGAGTAATGTACACTACCGCTAAATCTGAGCGTACGGCTATTTCCGCCAAGAATTCTGGAGTTTCAGTCGAATAGGTACGTGGCACATATGTAAAAATCGATTGTCCGACTGGAACGGTTGAACGAGCCTGTATTGTATTCATAGCGAATCTCTGGCTACTCTATCGGCAGGCAATAGACAGCCCACGCGGAGAGACGCCCACAAAGCGGCCATTCTCCCCGAACAATATTGTACAATAAGGTCAAAACTATTAAGAAGGCTGGACGGGTAAAGAGCAGTACAATGAGTGAAGCAGACGAGATTGAAGAGATCAAAAAAGAGAAGATGCAGGAACTACAGTCAGACGGCACAGAAACAGACTCGCCAGCGCCCGAAGAGCCGATCCACGTAGAAAGCCCTGATCACTACCAGGAGATACTTGAGGACTACGACGTCGTCCTCGTGGATTTTTACGCCGACTGGTGTGGTCCCTGCCAGATGCTTGAGCCGATCACCGAGGACATCGCCGCCGAGACCGACGCCGCCGTCGCGAAGGTCGACGTGGACGCCCACCAGCAACTCGCCGCGGAGTACGGCGTCCGTGGCGTCCCGACCGTGGTACTGGCAGTCGACGGTGAGACGGCCGAGCAGATGGTCGGCGTCCG
>JBEQBN010000233.1:0-3289 GCA_041639775.1 Halapricum sp. | reverse complement strand
GTCGATTGCGACGGATACAGGAGTCCGTGCTGTCCGATCCCAGTCCAGACGTGCTGGCGGCCGCCATCGATGGTCCACTGTTCGGACTGGTGGCCCGCAACTCGGGGACCGTCGTCGGCTACCTGCTGGCTATCGTCGGCGGGCGTCGCGTCTACGTGCCGGAGCTTGCAGTCGCAGCGTCGGCCCAGCGCGAAGGACACGGATCACGTCTCATCAGTACCGCAATCGAGCAGTTCCGTAAACGCGACCTTGAGACCGTGCGACTCACAGCGCGTGCTGACGATACGGTCGCACGGCACTTCTACGAGCAGTTGGACTTCGAGGCGGTCGAACGAGTGCCGGACAACTACGACGACGCGGACGGGATCATCTACGAAAAGCCGTTGTGAAAGACAGTTACAGCGTACCGGTGCCTACGAGACGACGCGCAGACGGACGGACGTCGGCTTTTTGACGAACTCCCCTTCCGCCGTTGCGATGATCTGACTGACACCACGCTGGGCAGCGACATCGAGCACGCGCTGATCGACTGCGCCGTCAACCAGCACCGTCGCAGGTGCCGTCTCGGCGTCGGCGATCGCATCGAACGCCTGGCCGGCCTCGCGCTCGTCGATCGGGTTCAACCCGTCATCGAGCAGCCGTGTTCGACCGGTGGCGTCGTCGATGACGTGTGCGATGTGATCGCCGAGCGTGCGCTCGCGGTCGCCGTCGGTCGAATTGTCGTCGGCTTCGATCTCGGTGTCAGCACTGTTTTTTTGGGTGCCGGAGGTGATATTTTCCGCGTCGTCGGTGCTTACCTCGGCCTCGCTGTTGTCGCTTCCTGTTGTATCAGCCTGACTAGAGGCCGAATCAGCCTCCGGAGTGACTTCGGATTCGGCGTCCTCGGGTTCCGATGTGCCGTCCGTCGCTTGCTCCGAGCTGGGTCGCCGGTCATCGGAGACTGCCGGTCGCTCGCCGTCGATCGTGGTGTCATCGAGTTCGCCGTAGGCAATCTTCTCCCGGAGTGCGGCCATAACCTGGTCGCGAGACAGATCCTCGACTGATTTCCCGTCGGGTGCGAACGCGACGTGATCGACATCACCGACCTGTGCCAGCTCCCGCAAGATGAGTTCGCCGCCGCGGTCACCATCGAGAAACGCCGTCACCGTTCGTTCGCCGGTGAGCCGAGCGATTGCGTCGGGGACGTTCGTTCCCTCGACGGCGACGGCGTTTTTGATCCCGAACTGAAGCAGTCGCAACACGTCTGCCCGTCCCTCGACGACGATAACGGCATCACTGTCGGCGACACGAGGGCCGGCGGGATAGCCTTCGAAGTCGGTGATCCGCTCGGCGCGAGCCTGTCGGCGGACCTTTTCGATAAGCTCCTGACTCGAGAGTACTGACTCGTCGAATCGCTCCAGTAACTCGGTGGCGCGCTCGACAATCTCGCGGCGTTTGGCCTGACGGACGTCCTCGAGGTTGGTCACCTCGAAGGTCGCCCGACACGGCCCGACCCGATCGATAGTCTCCAGACTCGCCGCCAGGATCGACGTTTCGACGCGGTCGAGACCACTCGCGATCGTCACATTGCCGATCGACTGGCCGTCCTCCGAATCGATCTCGACGTCGATCCGGCCGAGTTTGGCCGACTCCTGGAGGTTGCGTATCTCCAGTTCGTCGCCGAGCAATCCTTCGGTCTGCCCGAAGATCGCACCGACGACGTCACTTCGCTCTACCACCCCGTCGGCAGTGATCTGTGCATGTATGAGGTATTTGGATGAATCCTGCATTGGTGATCTGGGTCCTCGGACCCGCTGATGCCATGACTGAGTGCATGGACGGTCAACTGATACGAGATCCATTCGCAAATGTCTGTCGAGAGTCGAATACACGCGGCCAACGCGATTGATCAAAATAACTCTTCAAAGTTGTAGACTGATGGCCAGTAGTAACGGTTAAGACGATATAGTAGTAAATACAGCCAATCGTGACCGACCGAGTACGGATTGCATTGTGGAGTACAGTCGCGTTCGTGTTAATCGCGCTGGCTGTCCCGTGGTTTATGTGGCGTTCTGACGCGATCGTCGCCGGGTTACCGGTCTGGATCTGGTGGCACGTCGGCTGGCTCATACTGGCAAGCGTCGTCTTTTATGTCTTCACGCAGCGAGCGTGGGGACTCGGCGTCGAGAGGGGTGAGAACCGTGGCTAACGTACCGCTCCAGCTCGGGATTGTCACCGCATACCTCGTCGTCGCGCTCGCAGTCGGGCTGTTGGCGTATCGAGTGACCGACCGTACCGCTGAGGACTACTACCTGGCGAGTCGGACGTTCGGAACGGTCGTGTTGCTGTTTACGACCTTTGCGACCCTGCTATCGGCGTTCACCTTCTTCGGAGGGCCAAATATATCAGCCAAAGCAGGGCCCGAGTGGATCCTCGTAATGGGTGTGATGGACGGCGTGATTTTCGCCGTCCTCTGGTACGTGATCGGCTACAAACAGTGGTTGCTCGGCCAGCGCGAAGGATATCTCACGCTTGGAGAGATGCTCGGTGATCGGTTCGGCTCGACCGTCCTTCGGATACTGGTCGCGGGCGTCAGCATTTTCTGGCTGTTTCCCTACGTGATGCTCCAACAACAGGGAGCTGGCACAGCGCTGGTCGCCCTAACTGAGGGTGCAGTCCCTTACTGGGTCGGGGCCGGTGGGATTACCCTGTTTATGATCGTGTACGTGACTCTTGCGGGGATGCGTGGGGTCGCCTGGACGGATACTCTGCAGGGACTGTTTATGCTCGTGATGGTCTGGGGAGCGTTCGTCTGGGTGCTCGCGGCAGTCGGTGGACCGACCGCGGCGACCAGCAAACTCGCAAACACCAATCCCGAATTTCTCACGCTCGGGGGCGGCCTGTACTCGCCACAGTACGTCATCTCGACGGCCGTCTCAATTGCGTTCGGCGTGTCGATGTTCCCGCAGGTCAACCAACGATTTTTCGTCGCCGAGTCCAAGACAGTGCTTAAGCGGACCTTCGCGCTGTGGCCGGTGCTCGTCATCCTGCTGTTTGTCCCCGCATTTATGCTCGGGGCCTGGGCCGCCGGCTATGGGATCTCGCCTGCAGACGGCAATGTTCTCCCGCTGTTGCTC
Organism: Halapricum sp.; assembly: GCA_041639775.1. Taxonomy (GTDB): domain Archaea; phylum Halobacteriota; class Halobacteria; order Halobacteriales; family Haloarculaceae; genus Halapricum. Next base: position 173 of record JBEQBN010000233.1, on the reverse strand, counting down.
AACGAGTTTACCCCGGGCTGGTTCGCGGCATTGGTCGTCGCCGGCGCAATGGCTGCGATGATGTCCTCTAGCGACTCGATGCTTCTGTCGGGGTCGTCGTATCTCACGCGGGACATCTACCGGCAGGTCGTCTCGACGGCTACCCAGCGCCGGGAGGATCTGCTGGCCCGAAT
>JBEQBN010000232.1:0-3306 GCA_041639775.1 Halapricum sp. | reverse complement strand
GCGCGAGGATATGGTCGACAGCCTCCACCACGAGAGCAAGGGCTGTCTCGAAGACGAGCAGGTGTCCCTGGCGATGCGAGCAGTCGAACGCGAGCCGTTCGTCGAGGACGCTCCCTATGCCGACCGAACCAGCGAGCGCCACGGCACGCGCGTCCTCGCGCCGAGCACCGCCGCGCGCCTGCTTGATGCTCTCGCACCTAGACCCGACGAGCGCGCGCTGGTCGTCGGTGCCGGCGTGGGTTACACCGCCGCAGTGATCGCCGAAATCGTCGGCGCCACCGACACTCACGCGATCGATATCAACCGCCAGCTCGTCTACGAGGCGCGTTCGAACCTCTCGACGGCGGGCTACGACGAGGTGCTCGTCGACTGTCGCGACGGCGCGGACGGGCTGGCCGCCTACGCTCCCTACGACTGCATCCTGCTAGAAGCCGGCGCCGTCGAGCCGCCACGAGCGTTGCTCGAACAGCTGGCCCCGGACGGCCGGCTCGTTATGCCCCTAGGCGCGGGCACGCAGACGCTGTCGGTCGTCTCGACGGACGGCGAGATCGAACGCCACGGCACCGTCGCCTTCCAGCCGATGCTGGTCGACGGCGAGTCCACCCACGAGATCGAACGCAATCGAACGCGTCGAGAAGACCAGGAGTTCGCCCGCAAACACGCCGAGTCCCGGCCCGGCTGGGAACAGGACTGGATCGACTGGGAGGACACGCGGCGGTAGCTCATTTCGATACGACCGGGCAGTTGTCGATGTGCCCGACACTGTCGAAGACGATTTTAACTCGATCGGCCACATTCCTCCGGTATGGCTGATCGAGAACTCGTCGAACGGACCGACGACCCGGTGACGACCGAGCGACTCCTCGCGGACCTCCGCTCGTTGGGCGTCGAACCCGGTGACACACTGTTGGTCCATTCCTCGCTATCGGCGATCGGGTGGGTCGCCGGCGGACCGCAGGCGGTCGTCGACGCGCTCGATCGTGCTGTTGGCGACGGTGGCACCGTTGTCGTGCCGACGCACACGCCACAGTACAGCGATCCCGAAGCGTGGTCCAACCCGCCGGTTCCGGAGGACTGGATCGAGCCGATCCGAACGTCGGTGCCGCCGTACCGGCCCGCCGTCACGCCGAGCCGCGGCGTCGGCGCGATCCCCGAGTGTCTCCGAACCTATCCTGACGCTGTCCGGAGTCATCATCCCGTTCTCTCGTTCGCAGCACTCGGCGCCAACGCCGATGAGATCGTCGGCGATCACGAGTTCGATTCCGGACTCGGTGAGGGGTCACCGCTGGCTCGTGTCTACGACCGGGGTGGTCGGGTTCTCATGCTCGGGACGAACTACGGGACGAACACGTCGATCCACCTCGCGGAGTATCGCGCGGACAGCCCGACAGAGCGGACGAAAACCCGAGTACCGATTCGCCGAAATGGCAATCGAGTGGTCGTCACGCTCACCGATATCGAGACGAGTACCGATGACTTCGAGCAAGTGGGGGCGGCGTTCGAGCGAGTCGTCGGCGTCGAGCGCGGGTCCGTCGGCGAGGCCGACGGGACGCTGTTAGACCAGCCACAGCTGGTCGATTTCGCGATCGAATGGATAGAGGAAAACCGCCGTTAATCTTCCAGCGCGTCGGCGACGCGGTCGACCGATCGACGCAGGTCGTGCACCTCATCGCGAAGCTTGCGCAGTTCCCGCACGACGTCCTCATTACCGCTGTCCTCGTCTTCACGGCCGCGACTGCCAGGAGCGCCGGGACTGCCACCCATACCGCCGGGACCGCCACCGCCCATCATACCGCCCATCATCTGTGCAAAGGGGTTGCCACCACCCATACCGCCGGGACCGCCACCACCGCCCATCATCTCTTCCATCCGTTCCTCGCGACTCAGCTCGCCCTCGTCGCCATCTCCTTCCTCGGCGCGCTGCTGGCGGATCTCCTCGACTCGCTCCCGGAAGGATTTCCCGTCGTCGCCGTCGTCGGTGTCTCCTTCGACGTCCTGTTCGTCCGGGTCGGACGACCGGGGCGTGTTCCGGGGAGAGGGGATATCGTCTTGCTGTTCGGCTTCTGACTCGTCGGGTTCTTCGTCTGTCATACTCCGGCTTTCGGCTGGAGTTCGGAAAAGCGTTGTCTTACGGAGAATCGAGGAGAAAGCCCCGCTCTTCAGGCGGGGATAATGTCAAGGCAAGTCGAACCGTCGGCGCGCCAGCAGTGATAGTCCCGCGAGCGCGAGCAACAGCAACGCGAGGTTGAACGCGGCCTGAAACAGCGACTCGTGGGTCGGAGCAACGAGCTGTGCGATCGCCCGGTTCGCGTTCATATAGAAGCCGTACGTGGTCACGGCGGCGAGCAGCCCGAGACCGACCAGTGCGAACAGTTCGAGATACTTCCGGGACGATCGTCCGGTGTCGTAATACCGATCCTCGCGGTCGGTGTCCCGCCCGCTGCCGGTCGAACGCGGCGAACTGCCCGCTGTCGAATCCGCTATTGCCCCATCGTTCGCCGCTCCCTCTCGGTTCGTCACCGAACCGGTTGCCGAGCCCAGCGGCTTGTCCTCCGAAGCTGTGGGCGCGTTGTCGGATGATTCGTCTGATTCTGTCATCCTCTCATCCGATGGCGGGGTTCCGGCTGATCGATCGCCCTGCCCGTCGTCGACCGACTGGTCGGTCTGTTCGTCGTCAGTGTCGTCTGTCTCTGTCATAGTTGATCTCCCTCGGAGTATCTGATGGCGAGTGCACTCACGAGCAGCGCAGCGAGGCCGGCGACGAGCCCGAAGCCGGGACCGTCACCGCCGCCGGGTTCGGTCGTCGGTTCCACGGTATCGCGGTCCTCGTCGCCCGGCTGGTCGTCCCTGACGAAATCCTCGATGTCCAGATCGACCGATTCGGTCGTCCTGTTGACTTCGATAGTCCGTGTCGGATCGAGGTTCGCCGCGGCGGCCGCGGTGTCGACGATCACGTCGTCGCGGGTGAGCACCGCGTCCAGCTGGTAGGAGTAGTTGTCCGGCACGGTTAGACTGACCGTCGGCGTGCCCGTCCGGCCGGGGCGCACGTCGTCGATGTCGGTAACGGCACGGTCGGCGACGACGTTCGAATCGCCCTGCCGAGCGCTGACGAGGAGTTGCAGGTTCTCGGACGACTGGTCACCACGGTTGGTCAGGAACGCCGTCGCGTTGAGCGTCACCTCGTTGGAGTCGACGGACGTGACCTCGTAGGTGATCGTCGGGAACAGCGATCCGAAGTCGTGGAATTGCAGTCCAGACTTGGCGGATGCGGGTTCAAGCCCTTCAAGTCCGTCTACCGTGACTGAC
>JBEQBN010000231.1:0-3316 GCA_041639775.1 Halapricum sp. | reverse complement strand
CGTCCTCGTCTGAGAGAATGGAGTCGAAAACGTTCTTGATGCTCATACCAACGACGCCCGCCGAAAACAGCGTCAACACGGCCGGATCGATCGGAACCGCCACCTGACCGACACTGAACGCGCCGCCGGCCGTAGCCATCGTTGACCCGACCAGACTAGACAGTGCAACGATGGTGGCGAAAGCACTCATTACTACTAAGATCTGCTCTTAGACCCTTCAATGTACCGTTTAGAGTATCGTATTTGATAATTGAGGGGAATATGCACGTCCATTTGGCAGAAACAATCGTCAGACACCGAAGTGAAACAGTTCACTGTCCGACAAGGACTCTCAGAAATCGAAGGATTTCGGACGCTTTACCGGATATACCGTCGATATATTAGTATCTGGATAGGATACACTGGCCGGGATAATTGGCAGCTAAGATGGGATTTAATCAAATTCCGATAGACAAATTACAGCGTCTCACTATCTCTGTTTGCGCTTTTGACAACCAACTTGCCACTCGATCCTTTGAGCTTGATCGAGCGGCCGTGGTTGCCGCCGACGTCTTCCCCGACGATAGGGATTCCGTGCTCGTCCAGCGTGGCTTTGACTTGTTCGACGTTGCGTTGCCCGATACCGGAGCCGCTTTCGGAGAAATCGAGCATATCACTGCCGCCGGCGATCTTCGCGATCATATTGTTTCGGTCACCGCCGGCGTCTTCGAGCGTCTCGATAAGCGTTTCGACGCCAGTGTCCGCAAACTTCGCGCGGTTTCCGTCTTCCATCTCATCAGCCGACGGCAGCATTACGTGAACGAGACCGGACACCGGGACAGTCTCATCGTGTAGGGCAACCCCGATGCAGGACCCGAGACCGCTTGTCGTCAGTACGGCCCCATTTTTCGTTATGTCGTACTCCGCAATGCCGACCTTGATTTGTTCGGGCTTGCTTTCGGCTTCCGAACTCGTCTGTCCGTCGTAGACTTTCATCCTTGGAATATCTGTTCAGGGTCCGCCTCAGTCTCGTCAGCTCGATCGACGAGCAACTCATCGAGAGCGTCCCGGAGTTGCTGTTCGTTTGGCAACGCGTGGATCTCAGCCTCAAACTCAAGCTCATCGGTTCGCATCGTTGAGTCGACGATGAACGCGTGTTCTTGCTGGCGGCCGACCTGAGCAGCGAGCGGATCGATAATCGCCTGGCCCATATCGTGGACCAACCGCGGTGGCGTGTGGTCGACTGAGCTTTGTAACACGTTCGCCCAGCCATCGACGAACCCGCTCGTCATAATATTCCCCAACTCCTCGATTGCGGCTTCGTGTTGGTCGGTCAACTCGTCGCTGTCGACATCGATCGGCATCATCGCCTCGGCGACGTTTTTCGCCGACACTTCGTCGAACAGTACCATCAGGTAGCCACTCGGAAGTCCCGTGAACTCGACGACTGTGCCCACGTACGTCTCGTTGCTTACCTGCTTTGGGACGTCGGTTATCGGGGCGAAACTGATCTGGGAGACTTCCGCGGTCGTCTCGATGCCAGTCATCATCGTGACGTTCTCGGCGGCCTTTTCAGTCCCGCTTTTGGTCATCTCGTTGAATACTTCGAGTTTGTCCACAGGGATCGCGTCGTCCTCGGTATCGACGTGATCGGCCATAATCGAGGTGAGTGGGTCATACTCCGGAAGCATATAGATGTAGAACTCGACGGACTCGTCAACCCACTCGATTCGGCTTTTGAAGACGAAGACGTGGTTCGTATCGTCAGCGTCCGCGCTGTTCGGGAGCACAGCAGACCCGTTGCCCTCGATGTAGGTCGGTGGTGAATGATCAATCGAGGTGCCGAGATAGTCGGCCCAGCCGTCGATAAACCCACTCATCATAATATTGCCAATCTCCTTGACGCCGCTTTTGGCCATCGTCCCATCGCCTATACCGCCAATCAACGCTTCGACCAGTGACTCGCTGCAGTCACGGCCAAACACTAAGACGGTTTCGCCGGTGAGTTCGCCTTCATAGTCGAATTGGACGCCCACGAACTCCCCGTCGCCGAGTTCTTCACCGAGGTCTTCTCGATCGACGAGTGACAGCTTGGTCACTTCGACGTCGGCCTCGATGCCGGTCATCTGGGTCATCGACGCCGTCGCCTGCTCAGCACCCTCACGAGCCAACTGGTTGAACGTCTCTAACGACTGGATATCGACCTTCATTTATGAGGGGACGACGTCTTCGATGGCTTCCATCACGCTCGGTTTTTGGAACGGCTTGGTGATATACCCGTCTGCCCCCGCCTTGACTGCCTCTTTCATTTTCTCTTCTTGGCCAACACTCGTGCACATAATGACGTTCGCGTTCGGATCGGTATTCTTGATTTCGTCAGTCGCCTCGATGCCGTCCCGGATTGGCATCACGATATCCATCATCACCAAATCGGGGTTCTCTTCCTTGTATGTCTCGACAGCCTCGACACCGTTTTCGACTTCACCCACAATTTGGTGGTCCTCCTCGAGAATTTCTCGGAGGAGGTTGCGCATGAACTCTGAATCGTCGGCGATCAGCACTTCGGACATGATCAGTCACTCCGTACGTACTGGAATTATCCAAATAAATGCTTCCGCCGGATTATCGCCATTGATACCGATTGAGAGTCGTCGCTATAGCCGGAATCCGTCGTCGATCTGTTCGAGCAACTCCCCGATCGTGTCGTCCGGCTCAAGTCCTTCCCGCTTGATCGCCGCCGAGAGACTTTCAGTCGGATAGGTGATCGGCACGTTCGATTCGGTCAGCAAGATGCCGAGAATTTCTTCGACCGGCGTCTCGCTGTCGATATGCTGGGCGTACCAGAGGATGAGACTCTCGAAAATCGTTACCACGTCGTTGGACATCATTCGTCGCTGGAACACCCGTCCGTCGAACGTCGCAGTCACGTGAAAGCCATATCGAGAATTGGCGTCCTCGAAGTTCGATTCCAGCCATCGGGAGACGTCCCGTTCGGTCAGCTCGGAGACGTCCGTCGGCTGACTATCGGTTGCGGGGGGCCTATCAGGACTACTCGATGACTCCGGCTGGGAGTCGGGTTCGCTGTCCGTGTCCGCCGACTGTCTGTCGGCATCGGCCCGTTCGCGGGCTGGTTGGCTCGAAGCGACGTTGGGCGCGTCATCGATCGGATCGTTCGGGGAGACAACGTATCGACCGTCGTCGATCTCGGCAACGTGCTCATCGTCCGAGATATCAAGCTCTTCGGGGGCGAGCACTCGGCCGTCATCGTCGTCGTTCGGGTCGTCCCCGGGTCCCATAGGTGTATCTCTATGGCGGGTGAGTATAATTCCGTCGGTGA
>JBEQBN010000230.1:0-3343 GCA_041639775.1 Halapricum sp. | reverse complement strand
GTGGGTCAAGTAGCGAAAAACAAGTTCGACGTCGAAACTGTCATCGCCCGGGTGACCGAGCCGTCCAACACCGAGGCGTTCGAGGATCTCGACGTCCAGACAGTGCCGGGTTGGCGATCGGTCGCGTGGTCGATGGACAACTTCATCGAGCGACCGGCCATCGCCCGCTGGATGTCCGAATTCGATCAAACGGGCGACGTCCAGGAGGTCGAAGTGACAAATAGCAAGCGCGCCGGAAAGACGGTCGCACAACTCACGTCGGATCTTCCGGACGGTGCGCATCTTGCACTGATCAGCCGTGACGGCGACAGTCAGATTCCCCGTCCCGACCAGGAGATCGAGATGGGCGATCACCTCACATTCATCGGTCGTCCGGAGCCAGTGCGAGAAGCAGTCGGATTCTGCGGTCGCTGATCCGGCCGTCGATCAGTCGTCGGACGCCGTCACGGTCCGCAAGATGTCGGGGGCCTGCTCGAGCGCATCGTCTAGTTGTTCGACATTAGGGCCACCGCCCTGCGCGAAGTCCGGCGGGCCGCCCCCGCCGCCACCGACTCGTCCGGCGAGTTCGCCGACGACCTGCCCGGCGTTGACATCGACGTCGTCGGGCACAGCAACGACGAAGGTAGCGCCGTCAGCACCGGACCCAAGCACGGCAATTTGCCCCTGTTCGACGAGCGCGTTTGCCTGCGCCCGGAGTTCGTCCATATCGGCGTCGATCCGTTGGATCACGGCACTCGCGCCGGCGACTTCGATTTCCTCGGCGTCGGCGCCGCCGCTCGCGCGAGCCTCCGCAAGTTCTTCTTTGAGGGCTTCGATCTCCTTGCCCCGGGCCTTCCACTCTTGGAAGAACCGCTCGGCGGTCTCGGGGACTTCCTGGGGGCTGACATCCAGTACTGCTGCGGCGTCCCGCAGGGCGTCTTCTGTCTCCTGGGTCGCCTGAATGGCAGCGTCGCCGGCAGCAAAGGTGATCCGGATGACACCGTCCTGAATGCGCTCGGTTCCGAGGATCTTGATCGTTCCGACGTCACCCGTTCGAGCGACGTGGGTGCCACCGCAAGCCTGGACGTCTTCGTCAACGTGGACGATCCGGATCTGCTCACCCGGGGGAATGCCGCCTTGATAGAGGTCAAACCCGTATTCCTCTTCGGCCTCGTGGCGGTCGGGCCACTCCTGGGTGACCTGGGCGTTGTCCATAACGAGATCGTTGGCGCGGTGTTCGATTTCCGTGACCTGCTCGCGGGTGATCGACTCGTAGTGGCGGATATCGATCCGCGAAGAGTCGGTTCCTTTCTGGGCACCGGCCTGGCGGACGTGCTCGCCTAGCACCTGTCGGGCGCTGTGAATAACGATGTGTGTTGCCGTGTGATGGCGCATCAGTCGGCGACGGCGCGTCGCGTCGATCTGTCCACGGACGAACTCACCCTTTCCGGGGTCGTCATCGGCAGTGTGGACGATCACGCCGTCGTGAACCTGTGTGTCGGTGACGTCTGCGGTGACGTCATCAGTCGACAGCGTCCCGTGATCCGGTGGCTGGCCACCGCCCTCGGGGTAAAACATCGTCTGGTCGAGGACGATATCGAACTGTCCGTCGTCTCGGTCGAACACCTCCAACACCATCGCCTCGAAGTCAGTCCGCTGTTGATCGTCGTAGTAGAGCTTGTCCGTTTTCGGCAGTTCAGAGAGACGCTCCTCGTTGGGGACAGACGCCTCGATTCCCTGCTTGTCGTCTTCAGCGCCGTGACGGTCCGCGACCAGCGCGTAGAAGTCGTCCGGAGTCTCGACGTCGACACCACGCTCGGCGGCGATTTCCTCGACCATATCCGGCTGGATGCCGTGAGAGTCATACAGCTCGATCAGTTCCTCGACCGGGATCGGATCACCGGACTCGGCGTACTCCTCGGCCAACTGACGGACCTTCCGGCCGCCGCGCTCGAGTGTCTCGCGGTACTTCTCGACCTCGGTGCGGACGATGTCTCGGATCGTATCGCGGTTGGCGTAGCCGAGCCGCTCGGCTTGCATATCAACGAGTTCATCCAGCGGCGCGTCGACACCGACAGTATCGGCTAGTCGTTTGGTCCGACGCAGCACCATCCGGGCGAGATACCCCGAGCCGACATTGCTCGGCACGATTCCGTCACCCAGCAGATACGCCAGCGTTCGAGAGTGATCGGCGATCGCATAGATCGTCTCTAGCGGCTCGACCAGTTCACGCAACTGTTCGACGTCGACACCGAGTTCATCGGCGATATCGCCGCGTGCGGCCTCTAGATCGTCGACATCGTCGATATCAAGGTTGCCCGACAACCGGGCGGCGTCGTTGACAATTGCTTCCTGTTCGGCAGTGTACTCGATGCCGGCGTTGTCCCGGAGAAACTCGATCGTCTCGGGATAGACGGCTTCATAGACCGTCGGCGTGCCCTGGGAAACCCAGGCCCACCGCTCTAGGCCGTACCCGGTGTCGACGATGTAGGTGTCCATCTCCGAGTAGGTGTTGCCGTCTTTCATCTCGTAGTCGCCGTCTGGATCCTGTTCGAACTGCATAAAGACGAGCGTCGCCAGCTCCGCACCCTTGTAGATAACCTCGAAAGCCGGACCGGCGTTGCCCCCGCCCACCCACGGGTCCTCGATGAGTGTGACGTCTTTGGGGTCCGCGCCGAGTTCCTCAAACAGCCCCATACAGTACTCGACGGTCTCTTCTTTCCAATAGACCTCTCCCTCGTAGGCGTATTCGTCGCCGACTTCTTCTTTGGCGTTGAACGCGTGATGGGCCATCATTTCGAAGGCCATCGTATGACGGCCGGTCTTGCCGACGTTATCGATGTCCTGCATCCGGATGCAGGGCTGGCTGACAGCAAGGGGGTTTGCCGGCGGCGGCGTCTCCCCGGAGGTCACGAGCGGTTGGAAGTCATAGATCGACGCCTGGGTCAACAGAACGTCGTCGCGCCAGCGGTTGGCGGCAACCGGGTAGGGGTCGATGCGCGTGTGCTCTCGGTCTTCAAAATACGAGAGAAACGCCTCACGCATCTCGTCTAGTTCGAGCGTTTCGTCGAATCCAGGGTCCTCAAGGAAACTGTACTCGTCACACGGCGGCTCGCCGCAGGTCTCTCGGTCCGGATCGAGTGTCCAGAAGTGATCCCCACACTTCGAACACTGTTTGCGCTGGAACCCGTGCTCCTCGAAATAGTCGAGCCGGTATTCCTCGGTGAGGTCGCTCATTAGCGTATTCTTGCCCGGTCCGCGCCTAAATCAGTTCCGTTGGCGAACGACCGCGAAGGCTATGGCCGCCGAAACAACATCAGGTAGTGCGACGGTAGTAGTCTGCAGGATAGCCTCGAAACCCGTC
>JBEQBN010000229.1:0-3345 GCA_041639775.1 Halapricum sp. | reverse complement strand
GTATGACGTACGAAAATCTGGACCGAAAGTTAGTGAATGCGCTTCTGGGGGATGGACGGGCAAGTCTACGTAGTCTCGCCGACGACCTCGACGTGTCGGTGACGACCGTCTCGAATCACCTCTCGACGCTAGAGGAGGAAGGGACCATCCGGGGATATACGCCGAAAGTCGATTACGACAAACTCGGCTACGACGTGACAGCGATCGTCCAGTTGAAAGTCGAAGGGAGTGCGCTGCCGGACGTCACCGAGACGCTTCGCCAGCACGACCAGATGGTCAGCGTTTACGAGGTGACCGGCGACTACGACGTGATCGCCGTCGGGAAGTTTCGTGATACCGACGATATGAACGAGCAGATCAAGGGACTGCTGACCGACCCCGAGATCAACGAATCGAACACGAGCGTGGTCCTCAACGCCGCGAAGGAACACGAGCAGTTCGATCTGGAAACTGAATGAACGGCCAGTTAATTGGGTCATAGAGGGACGAATTAGCCGATCGGAAGTGGGACGGGGAAGGGAGAACCTCGATTGTCGTCGGCGAACCACTCAGTCGTATGTCATTCGGGTCGCTGAAGGGGGCCCTCGTCCAGACCGACGCCGTCACGTCACTGCTCGGGGCCGCCCCGCGATAGTAGTCGGTGCTGTGTTGGTCGTCATCGCGCTCGTCGCTGTCGGCTGATGGGTCAGGCTGCGACGCCCACCAGCGGCCCAATTTCGGGCCGTGCTAGCCGGCCGCGACGAGATCACGATGTTGTTGCACCCTAACCCGGACTCGGACGCCATCGATCCGGCCGTCGTCGTCGACCATTACCCTAGTCGCAGGACAGGAGAGGAGTTCACCGACGTCCGGCCCGAGTATAGGGTGTGTGCGACGATTCTCGTGGAATATCTCGACGAGTTGGAGAAAGCATAATGGATCGATCAGATCGGACGAACTCGCAGCCGGGCTGCTGTATGGAGGGGTTCGGCCCCGGTGACGGTCTCACCGTCCCGGAGTTTCACGATCGGCTGTTCGATGCGATGGCCGGCAAGTTGCAGTAAGTTGGTGTGCGAGTAGTATCAGAAAATATAAAATTATTGTCCCGGGCCAGAATATTCGGCGAGCGTTGACGAGGAGTCACCATCCGGGGACTCCCAGACGACCCGCACTTTCGAACTCGAGTTGACTTCGATACTGATCGAGTCTCCAGCTGTCACTTCCCCGTCCGCTTCGTCGTCATAATACGAAGTCACCTGTTCGGACCACAGACCGGCACCGGCAGTCGTAATCGACGTGCCTCGGACATACAGCCTATTCGAAGAGATGGTATCGCCCTCTACGTGTGTGATTGTCAGCGTACCGTCGTTGTCAACGCTGTTCCACGGATTTCCTTCCTCATCAAGTGTCGCATCAAGAGTGTATTCAAAGTCGAAAGCAGCCTGTGGGGAGATGACTGAATTCTCATCAGGGTTAGTCGTCGTATCAACGCCGGGGTCAGTCGTGTCGTCGGTAGCGTCAGTCGGTTCCGTATCAGTCGTCGTATCTTCCGAGGAGCTACACCCAGCGAGTCCAGCACTTGCAGCCACGACACAGCCAGTGGCGATCAGGTCCCGGCGACGTATGCTTTGATCCATCGTAGCGTAGATCGTCGTTCACTACCAGTAAATCCTTTCGCTGAATCACCCCACCTCTTTCCACTCCGTTCCACACTCCGGGCAGACTCGAACGGTGCCGATTTCGTCGGGATCGTTCTCGGATTTCAACACTTCGCCGCAGTCGGCACAGACGAGCCGCTCGTAGGTGTCTTTCTCGATATCGCCCGAGCGGATCCCCTTTCTGACAGATTCCATACTAGGCGTATGCGAGCAACTCTCAAAAAGCTCGGGGCGGCGCGGAACCGTCGGATGGCAGTTCGCAAGTTTTGACACTACCCCGACCGAACTATGGCCGTGACACGACGCCGGCTGTTCGGCTCGCTGTGTACGCTGGTCTTTCTGGTTAACCTCGCCCGCGTGGTGTTCGCGCCGCTGGTCGAACCGCTCCAAGCGGCGTTCGCCACGACCAACGCGACGATCGGGCTAACGGTGACGCTGGCGTGGCTCGGCAGCGCGCTCCCGCGGATCCCGACGGGCTATCTGCTGACGCGGGTCCCACGCCACTACGTCGTCGGTTCGACTGGGCTGGTGCTGGCCGCCGCCTCGGCGTTCATCGCCGGGGCCGACAGCGTCACCGAAGTGATGGTCGGTGCGTTTCTGATGGGAATAGCCAGCGGCGCGTACTTCATCGCAGCCAACCCGCTGGTGAGCGAGCTGTTCCCCCATCGGGTCGGGACGGCGCTGGGCGTCCACGGGATGGCGAGCCAGATCGGCGCGGCCGTGGCCTCGCTGCTCGTCTCGGCCGCGCTGATCGTCGGCGACTGGCGGACGACCTTCCACGCTATCGGGGCGGCGGCCCTGCTCTCGACGGTCGGCCTCGCGATCGCTACCCGGCGGACGCCGCTACCAGAGGCCGGCACCGACGACCGGGACCTCCTCGCTGCCGTCCGCCACCAGTGGCGGATCGTCCTCGCCGGCGTGGTCGTCATCAGCGCCAGCGGCTTCGTCTGGCAGGGCGTGTTCAACTTCCTTGACAGCTACCTGCGCACCCGGGGATTCTCCGGCAGCGACGCGCGACTGCTACTGACCGGTGTGTTCGCGGCTGGTGTCCCGGCGTTCGCGGTGACGGGGTGGCTGGCCGACCGCGTCCCGGTCGTCCCGCTACTGTTGACGATTCTGGGCGGCTTCGCGCTCTGTGTGTTCGCGCTGACGCTGCCCTTCGGCACGGCCTGGGTGGTGGGGGTCGCGCTGGTGATGGGCTACGTGATCCACAGCCTCTTCCCGGCAATGGACACCTACCTGCTGGGCTCGCTGCCGGATCGCCACCGCGCCAGCGCCTACGCCGTCTACAGCGGAACGATGATGCTACTGCAGGCGACCGGCAGTTGGTCCGTCGGGCTGTTGACCGACGCCGGATTCGCGTTCCCCTCGATCTACCGATCCTTTGCCGTCGGGCTGGCCGTCGTCTTGCTCGGGCTCGTCGGTGCCTATCGGGCAGGTCGGTTACCCACCGGAGCGCGCGCCTGACTGCGTCGGCGACACGGGGCAACATTCAACCTGTCTGGGACCGCACCTTCCAGCAATGGAATACGCCCAGGAGCGGATCACGACGCTCCACGATTTCGAGGGGGCCGACCCGGCGGCGCCGACCGACCGGGCGACGGTCGTCGTACCGATGACCGAACGCGATCACGCCAGCCTTGCGGCCGAGCGGGTGTTCTCGACGCTTGCAACCGTCTCGCCCGGTCGGGTGCTGGTGGCGCTCCGT
>JBEQBN010000228.1:0-3347 GCA_041639775.1 Halapricum sp. | reverse complement strand
CGTCCAGCAATCCCAGGCCTTCCGTCGCGTTGCCCTGGGGGTCGAGATCGACGAACAACACGTCACGGCCGCGCTCGTTGAGCGCCCCTGCGACGTTGATCGCGACCGTCGTCTTGCCGGTCCCGCCTTTGGCGTTCGTGACGCAGACGCGCGCGGACCCTGTATCTGTACTCATCTCTACTGATGGTAGAGTCTCCGGTACGACGGGTTATAAAAATACGCTCCAGCGTATCAAATCGGAAAATCGGATCGCCGACAGCGCGAGCAGTCACGATCCGACACGTCGAAGCCACTCTCCTGCCCAACTCCTTTTATCATCCGGGCCCGCAGGTCCTCCAATGGCGACTGCGTTTCGCGACCGAGCGATCCTGCTTGCGGAGACGCTTGTCCTTGCGGACCTGCATTTCGGCCGGGCCGCGACCTCGGCGGTCGAAGCGCCGATCGAGGACGGACGGGACGTCCTCGATCGAGTTGCGGCTCTGCTCAAGGCGACAGCCCCTCAGGAAGTCGTCGTCGCCGGGGACCTGCTTCACGCGTTCGATACGACCACCCCGACCGTCGAGCGCCGGCTCACTCAACTACACGAGCGCATCGTCGAAGCAGGTGCTGAACTGGTCGTCATCGCCGGCAACCACGACACGATGCTCGAGGAGATTTGGGACGATCCAACCGTCGATCGGTATCGACTCGACGAGCGGACGGTCGTCGTTCACGGACACGAACAGCCCGATGTTGCGGCCGATCGGTACGTTCTGGGCCACGATCACCCAGCCATCGAGATCGAGGGCCAGCGTCGGCCCTGCTTTCTGCAGGGGCCCGGTGGCCCCGACGGGTCGGAACTGCTTGTACTGCCGGCGTTCAACCGCTTTACCGCCGGTGTGCCGGTCAATGAGATGAGTACCGACGATTTCCAGTCACCGCTAGTCGTCGCGGCTGATCAGCTCAAACCGATTGTCAGAGACCAAGACGCCGGGGAAACGCTGCGATTCCCGTCGCTGGGTTCGCTCCGTCATCACCTATAGGGGAGCGGTACTGCTTTAGTTCTCGACGTTGGATATCCAGGTATGGATGCTGCTGTCGTCATCACGGTCGCGGTCGTACTGATCGTTCTCGGGCTGACAGCCGTAACGCGCTGGATCGTCCCAAAAGCACTTTCCGATTGACATTTTTCTGCGATCACGCGGAGGAGGATGCCAATTCACGCCGGCCGATTATTCCGACACGCCCAGAGCCCACGATTGTTCTCCATTGCCACCAGTTCGCCAGCGGCGTACGCATCACGCACTGTGAATTGGGTGTCATACAGCCGTGCGTACCCGCCACGAACGAGCTGGTAGTTGATCGATCGGTTGTCGTGGACGACAATCGCCAGCAACCGCCCATAGCCGCCGCGAGTGTCGCTTTCAGGATCGAACAGCAGTGTCACTCTCTCGCTGGCGAGGCGATTTTCGACCATCTCACTCGCAGCCTCACCGGCATCGCGCAGACACGTCCGTCCGTCCGCAGTATCCGGCACGCCCTCGTACTCGTCCGGTTGGACTTCAACGTGCGTCTCCGGCGTGTCGATCCCGAGCAGCCGCACCCGCTCAACCGTGCCGTTCGCCAGTCGCACGTCAATCGTGTCACCGTCGATGACCTCGACTACGGTGGCGTTGATCGTCTGCCCACCGACCTCCTGCCAGGGTCGCTCCCCGCTTGCTTCGGGGAATTCTCCGGTGCCCGTTACGGTCGGGTCACTTCCCGGAAATGAACACCCTGCGAGGACTACAAGGGCGATCAACCCGACGATCGCCAACCGACTGTGCATACTACTCTGTTTCTCGCCCAGCATCGTTACGATGTTGGCCCTCTGTGCTGTTCCACATCCGACAAATCAGCATCGGATATACGATCTGGATCCGATCGCTTGTCGATTGATTGGGCCGTTGCTTGTGCGGTTCTCGAGGCGACTCTGGCGTCCGACAAACGCGACCGACACCGTTTTGCGCGCGCCACCGCGATACCCAGATATGGACGGCGGAAGCGGCGAGATGACACTCGCCTTCGATCTGGAAGCACTGAAGCGACTGGCACAACCGGACACGGTGTTCTCCAGCGCGCGCCAGTGGAGCGAGTACGTCGGCGTAGTCTCGGAGAAGCCAACCTACGTCGTGACCAACTTCACGCGGAAACACCGCATCCGACAGGACTTTTTCTCCGGTCCACGGGGTCGCGAGGAGAGTCTCAAGAACGTCCGCGACCAGTTCGAGACGCCGCGATACGTCTATATCGGGACGAGCGAGGAAGACGAGGAACTGGCGAGTTCGGTCGGCTGGGAGTACCTCGATATCGTCGAGGCGGCTGACGCCGCTGACTGGGAACTGGGCGAACCGGAACCACCCGGACAGGACGGCGAGGACGGGCGCGACGACTGGCCCTGACTCGACAAGAACAGCGGGTTTATTTCACTGGTGATGTAACCCCCATTTGATGTCCCTGCTTCACTTCCCGCCCGAGTGGAAGACAACCACAGTCGTATCGGCACAGAGCACGGAGGGCACAGATGTCGTCTGACTCATTCGATGACCCGATACAGCGGGAATCGCTGGATCTCATACAGGTGGTGGCGAACGCCGTCGATAATTTTCTGTCAGTAACTGGTGGGCAACTCGTCGCCGCGCTCACTGTCGTCGGGGTCGCGAACGGTATTCTCAGCCAATCGTTGTTCGTCCAAATCCTCGAAGACGTCATTGCGTCTGCCCGTGAGGCTCTCGATACGAGTGATCCGGCGGTCCAACAGAACATCGACACGATAGAACAGACGGTCGAATCAGCTGGTCTGACCGTGGATGCGTCTATGCCGGTACTTTTGATCGGCTTGCTCGGATTGGCTGTCGTCGTCGAGGCGGTCCGGATCGTCGCGGTGCGGGCGTTCGCGAGCGGCGAACTCGGTGGCGTCTCGACGGAGTCGGCCACACGCAGACTGCCAATTGCCACGGCATACGGGTTCATCGCTGTTCTCGTGACGTGGATCGCGATTATTGTCCTATCGGCGTTGACGTTTTTCCTGCTGTTCATTCCTGTCGTGTTCGTCTACCTGGGACTGTTGTTCGTTCGTCAGGAGATCGCGATTGCCGATGCGGGGCTCATCGAGGCGATCAGTAATTCCTGGCAACTCACGAAAGGCAACCGCTGGGATCTCCTGTTGCTGGGGATCGTTCTGTTTGTCGTCACGATTGTGATTCAGCTTATCACTACCTCGGTGGCCGGAACCGTCGGATTGGTTGTCAGTGCGCTGTTGAGTAGTACGGAGGCAATCTTCGGTGCGGCGCTTGTGACTGAGGCATACGTCCAGTTGCGAGCGGATT
>JBEQBN010000227.1:0-3368 GCA_041639775.1 Halapricum sp. | reverse complement strand
CGGAGATCGGCCACGTAGTCGATCGGCTGACTGCCGCCGGCGTCGAACCTGCGTCGCTGGCCTGGCGCGAGCCGGATATGGAAGACGTCTATCTCGAGATCGCGGACACCGCGGTCGGGTACGGCGGAGACCCGATCGACCCTGCCGAACTGGACGCCGGTGGGCCAGTCAGAGCCGACGGAGGCGAACAATGAGTCGGGTCGGACGACTCCGAGCCGCCTCACAAGCGGCGGCGCTGTCTTTTCTCCGGCGGCGCACGGCCGTGTTTTTTACGTTCCTGTTCCCGCTGTTGATCGTCCTCATTTTCGGTGCGCTGATCGAGACGGGCGCGGGTGGTGGCGGGCTGTTCGCTGAGCCGCCCGGCTATTACGTGCCGGGATATCTCGCCGTCGTCGTGTTGTTCACGCCGCTGTCGCGGGTCGGAAGCGAAGTCGCACGCCACCGCGATGGCAACCGCTTTGAGAAACTGGCGACCACGCCGCTGCGGCGCTGGGAGTGGCTGTTTGCCCAGACGCTCGTCAACGTCGCCGTCATCGGGTTGGCAGCGCTACTGCTGCTCGCGTTGCTGGTTGCAGTCACCGGCGCGGAGATCACTCTCTCGCCGCTGTTGATCCTGTTCGTCGTCGCCGGCGTGGCGCTGTTTTGTGGAATCGGGGCACTGATCGGTGCGCTCGCCGACTCCCAGGACGGCGTCATCGCGACCAGCAACGCGATCGCGCTCCCCCTTTTGTTCCTCTCGGAGACGTTCGCGCCGCCGTCGCTCCTGCCGGCGTGGTTTCGCCCGGCACTGGAGCTGTCGCCGCTGACGTACTTCTCGCGGGGCGTGCGTGCGGCGACGTTTGATCCGGCGGGGGATCCACTCGCGAACCTCGCGATCTTGGGCGGCCTCGCGGCCCTTGCACTTGCGATCGGCGCGTTGGCGCTGCCACGGACTGATTGATGGCAGTGGTTGAATTGCCGTCAGGAATGTGCCGGAGTTTTCAACCCCCGTCCCTAATGGACGATACAGCAAATGGCCGATACTTCGGAACGCATCGACCCCTCGGCGGTAGAGCGCGATCTCGCTTGGAGCCACGAGATCGTCCAGGACGTCTCCCGGACCTTCGCGATCACGATTGACGTCCTCGAAGAGCCGATGTCCTCGTCTATCTGTGTTGGGTATCTCCTGTGTCGGATCCCAGATACGATAGAAGATGCGGGTCACATCCCGCCCGAGCAGAAGGTACAGCTGCTTCGGACCTACGACGCGGTGCTCGATCCGGATGACCCGACAACGGTCGAGCAGTTCGAAGCGGACGTCCAGGAGTGGATTCCAGCGGAAACGAACGCGGACTGGGAACTCGTCGCCCAGACTGAGCGAGTCATCCGGGTGTTTCGGGCACAGCCAGACCGGATCCGGGACGCGATCCGACCGCCGGCTCGTGAACTCGTTGGTGGGATGGTAACTTTTGTCAGGCGGTATGCCTCTGCGGGTGGCCTGCGCCTGCAAGCGCGACAGGAACTCCACGAGTACTGTCACTATGCGGCCGGCACAGTCGGCGAACTCGTAACGAATCTCGTCTGCGGTGAGGAGACACCCACTGAGACCTGCGATCCGCTCGAGGACAATGCCGAGGCGTTTGGGCTTGCACTCCAGTTGGTGAACATCACCAAAGACGTCGGCGCGGACTTCCAGGAAGAAGACAACGTCTACCTGCCCGCCGATGAACTGGCCGCCGAAGGAGTCGACCAGGACAACCTCGATGACCCGGACAACGTCGATGGCGTCGTCTCGGTCGTCCGGCGCACGATCGACGACGCACGCTCGTACCTCGATGACGCCCAGACGTGGCTCGAACACGTCCCCGAGCGGGCGGGCAACCGCACCGCTGGCTGGGCGATTCCGTATCTGCTGGCGGTCGGGACGCTCCGTGAGGTCGAATCACGGCCCGAGGACGTGCTCCATCCGGACGGCGTGAAGGTCTCCCGCCAGGAAGTCGGCGCCGTCATCGACGCCTGCGTGGGCGGTATCGACGCCGAGAGGCTCGCGAGGCTGCGCCGAGAGATCGCGGCCGAACCACTGGCCTAGGGGTCGGACGACTTTTTGAGTGGTGCACTATCGGATCGCAGCACTGCAGTATCCGACGACACGTGCTTGTGAACCTGCCGTCTCGCCGCTGGTCGCGTAGGTGAGTATGTCACCTGCATTGCCATCGCGCTCGCGAGCGGCGCGTATGGCTGCCACGGTGGCCCACGGTCCGCACATCGAGTGGCCACTCGCCACGCGCTGTGCGATCGCGTCGGTATCCAGCGTCTCGATCGCCTCACAGATCGGACGGTCGGCCTCGCGGGCGACGTCGTGGGACTGATAGTGTGTCAGGTCCGTCGAAGCCACAATGATTGCGTCCCGCCCGGTTCGATCGATGGCCGACGAGAGCGTCGTTCCGAGCGATGCAGCGCGGTCGTGGCCGATTGCCCCGAGACAGATCGGAACGATCGAGACGTCCGAGAGGACGTACTGCAGAAACGGTATCTGGACCTCGACTGAGTGTTCGGCCTCGTGTGCGACCGCGCCGAACGTCGCCCCATCGTCGTGATCGACGATGGCCTGCGCGAGTTCCCGATCGACCGACACTTCACCAAGTGGCGTTCGCCACCGATCGCTGGGTGCGACGGCGACGTCCGCACCGACCCGGCGATGGTTCGGGCCGAGTACGACCACGGTTTCAGGCTTCGAACGACGGGCGAGGGTCCCGTAGCTGTGGGCGGCGACCGGCCCCGAGTAGGGGTAGCCGGCGTGGGGGACGACTAGCGCGAGCGGACGTGAGCCGCTCTCGAGGTCAGCCAGCGGGCCAGGACCGATCTCGTGGGTAAAGCTCTCACGGAGTTGTGCCCGTAGCGTGTCCGGATCAGCAGCGTAAAACTCGCCCGCGACTGCCGGTTCCCTGACCGTGCCGCCGTCGGGTCGGGGTTCCGCGTCGTCCGTATCACGCGGGCCGGCATTCGTCCCCGGAGACTGGCCGAGCGGTCGCTCGATGACTGGGCCGCGCGGTGCTGTTTCCGCGAACACTTGACCGGTGAACCGCTTGAGGTCGACGTCACCCTGACGCCAGGCGCTCGGTGACAGTCCCGCCTTCCGACAGGTCTCGTCGAGAAACGTCTCGCCGTCCCAGTCCTGATCAACGGCGACCTGCGGCAAGAGGAGTCCACGCGCACGACCGCGCTCGGCGATCAGTCCGTGCGTGCCAACTTCGACGTACTCGGGATACGCGTCGGGATCCGTGGTCGGAAGCGACTCGGGCGGGGAGAGTACGGATACCGAAACCGTCACGTCGCCGAGTTCATCCGGTTTGACTGCCGATACGCGTGGATCGTGTAACGCGGCATCG
>JBEQBN010000226.1:0-3379 GCA_041639775.1 Halapricum sp. | reverse complement strand
AACCTGGGCGTCGCACAGATCCCGGTGACTCACCATATGACGCTACCGGGCGCGACCGCGTACTTCGCGGTGACTGCCGATGTCGGTAACGGCGCCATATTGGCAGGGATGGATCCGGTTGTCGGTATCCTCGTCGCCGCCGTCTTCGGAATGATCGGCGCGCTCATCGGTGAGGCCGGCCAGCGGATCTTCTACGCCCACGGGGCGACTCACGTGGACCCGCCCGCGTTCGCCATCTTCATCTCGATCACGCTGATCTGGGTGCTGGCGATGGCTGGCGTCTTCGAGACGGCCGTGTGGGTCCCCGGCGGACTGTAAGACACCACGCAGGCGGTTTTTCTTTTCTTTCGGTCGGTAGCCGTCGCTGTAGTCGTGTTGACTACCAGCAGTCCGTCACGGATCAACTACCAGCAACCGTGACGAAATGTGACTAGGGCAGTCAGCGTACGCAAAGATACGTCAGTCTGTTTGAACGAGCCACTGTGAGACAAGCCCACAGGGTATCACGTACCACTCACAACTGCTTTTCGTACCGTCTGGCCGGTAGTTCGGCGGCTTGACCTACGAGGGGAGCACCGAGCGCAGGCCCAGAAACGTAAGCACACCAATGAAAAGTCCAACGCCGAGCGCCCCATACACAGTCGGTTCGATTACAATCACGGCCAGAGCAGCAAGCGACCCAGCGACAAGCGCAATGCCAGCAGCCCCGTGGTGATAGTTACCGGTTAGTTCGTAGGATTGGCTCGAGATACCGTCGCCGCCCTCACCCCAGACACTGACGTGATAGGGAACGTAGATCCGGATACCAACACCACTGAACGCGGCGATCGCCGCATTGACCTGGACGTTATCGGTCAGTAGCGTCGCGAGTCCGAACACGCCCATCGCGAAGAACAACGCGATTGCTTTGCTCCATCGGTCGGCTTTCAACAACGAGTCCTCGACCTGCTGGTTGGACATACCTGCGAAACAGTACGCCCACGCGCTTAATTGTTCAGGGCCCGGGGCCGCTTCGGTAAAGATTATACTTTCGCCACGAGTCGCACGTAGTATGCTCCAGGGATTGCCGGTCGAGGAACGCGACCAGCGAAATTTCCTCGTCGTCTCGGCGATTATGACAGTCGCCATCGCACTCTCACTCGAGGAACCGCCCGCGGTACGTATCGTCGTTTCGATACTTATGGGTGTGTTTAGTGGGATGGTGTATCTCGCAATGACGCTGGTTCTCAAACGCCTCATTGATGCCTACTGACGTTCCCCGCGGGCAATCCCGCTTGAAGTGTTGAATATGCTTAAGATACCGCCCGAACCGGGAGAACTGTTGTCTTAAAATCAAATGATTTTTTATTCCTGCCGGGCCAGTATCAGTCATACGATAACGATTAACGATGGACCTTGCACAGCGGATCAGACGGCGGCGACGACGAGGTGTCGATCGACCGATCATCCTCGATTACGAGCCGTTGAGCCCGGTCGCACACGTCCAAGAGCCGGTCGGTCGCGGACCCATTCTCGAGCGAGTGCTCGACCATCTAGATCCCGTCTTTGAGGGAACGCTGCCCCCAAGCGTGTATATTTGGGGGCCGTCCGGAAGCGGGAAATCGGCGATCATCACTGCACTGTTCGACCGACTGCAGTCGATGACCGTCCAGCCACACGCAGTCATTCACACGTCCACGCGTGCCCAGACAATCAAGCTACCGACATTCGTATATGTCGACACACGGGTCGCTGACAGTGAGTTCCAGCTGTACCATCGCGTGCTGGAAGCGGTCAGCTCGGACGACGTGCCACAGCAAGGAGTCAGTACAGCTGAACTGCAGTCGCGACTCCAAGACGCGGTCGGGGGAAGTTCCGGAGTCGTCTTGGCGGTCGATCACGTCGACGAACCGGAGTCACTCACGACACAGCAACTCACCGACTGGTTTGAACCGTTTGGGCACGCGATCTCCCTCGCACTGATCGGACGGACTCCGAGCGAGGAGATCCGCGAGGAGTGGTCGGGCGAGGAGATCGAGATTCCGGGATACGGACAACAGGTGTTGATCGACGTGCTGATGACACGCGGATCCGACGGTCTCGCTCGCGACGCACTACAGCACTCCCAAGCGAGGAAAATCGCGTCCTGGGCCGGCGGGGACGCACACGACGCGCTGGCAGCGCTGTTCGGAGCGGCCGACCGGGCCGACGCGGCCGGCGTCGAGCGGATCCGTGATGAAGACGTCGAAGCAGGAATCGACGCCGTACCGTCCCCAAATGTCCCGCTCGGAGTCGTGCTATCGCTTCGGGAGAACCGCCAGCGGGTGCTTCGGGCGTTGCTCGATCTCGATGCCGACGATTGTGCCTCAGTCACTGAGACGACAGAAGCAATAGCTAGGATCGGTAATATCGACCTCTCTGTCGGGACAGTCAAGCGGTTTCTCTATGAGTTGGCCGAACGCGGCGTCGTCGAACGCGTCTCAGCGTCACGGGCCGAGGGTCACGGGCGGCCACCCAGCAGGGTCGAACCTCGGTTTCCGACGCTCGTGTTTAGACGACTCTATGACTTACAGCGACGTGGGTGATCATTCCGGAACGCGGCTGCGGTCTCCCGTTCCTTGCGTCAGGCCACTGGCGAGAGCGCCCTTCAGGACAACGTCATCGCCCAGTGTTGTCTTCTTGATGTCGGGTATATTGACAAAGACGTGATTTTCGAGTCGCTCTCGAACCGGGTCGAGTACGAGTTCTTCGTTGTTGAGCGCGACGCTGCCACCGACATAGATGACTAGCGGTGCATACGAGTGGATGAGGTTCGCGAATCCCTGGACATTCCAGTCGTTGACACGTTCGATGACGTAGTCTGCGAACGCGTCGTCGCCCGCGTGGGCGTACACGTCAATCGCCGAGAAATCCTCACTCAGGACGTCCATATCAGTTTCCCAGTCTTCGGTCTCATAGAGGCGTCTGGCATATCGGGGAATATTTTGGCCCGACGCGTACGCCTCCCAGTGGCCCGGTTTTCCACAGCCACATTGCATAAATCCGTCCGGATCGAGCGTGATGTGACCGACTTCGCCGGCGTTGCCGTCCCAGCCGCTGAGCACATTCCCATCAACACACACACCGGCACCGATCCCCGTCGAGATCGTTAGATAGATCATACTCGTTGGATTGCGTTCGCTGTAAAAACGCTCACCAATCACGCCGGCAATCGTGTCATTATGAAGATGCACGTTGTCGGTTTCGACAAGCTTCCGGATCGGGCCGACCAGTGGGATCCGGTCGATGCTATCAGGCAAGTTCGAGGGGTTCTCGACAGCGCCATCGGTCAGGTCTAGCGGGCCGATCGACCCGATCCCGACGCCTCGGAGTGTCGTTGGGTCGATATCCGCGTCCGCAC
>JBEQBN010000225.1:0-3384 GCA_041639775.1 Halapricum sp. | reverse complement strand
GTGCTTACCGCGGGCACGCGCCGTCGTCAGTATAAAGCTACATATGACACACCCACCGAACGAAACCCAATGAGCCGAACGTTCGTACTGGGTCTTGATGGAGCCAGCTGGCGGCTGCTCGATCCCTGGATCGAAGCCGGCGAGCTACCGAACCTGAAAGCTCTGCGGGAGTCGGGCACCTGGGCGGACAGCCGGAGCTGTCTCCCGCCCGTGACGTTCCCGAACTGGAAGTGTTACGCCTCGGGCAAGGATCCCGGCGGATTCGGCGTGTTCTGGTTCGAAAACGTCGATCTCGAGGCCGAAGAGATCACCGTCTGCAACGGCAGCGACTTCGACACGCCCGAGTTGTGGGATTACCTCAACGACGACGGACAATCGACTGGCGTGATGAACATGCCCTCGACGTACCCGCCGCGCGAACTGGACGGATTTATGGTCTCTGGCGGTCCCGACGCCGTCGAGGGCGAGTACCGATCGCTCGAAGAGGGGTATACGTCACCGCCCGAACTGGCCGCGGAACTGGAGGACCGATTCGAGTATCGGGTCCACCCCGAGCCACTGCTGTCCAGCAACGACGAGACCGGCGCGGAAGTCGACGCAATTCTGGAGTTGTTCGAGGCTCGGTTCGAGGCCGCGCTCACGCTGTTCGAAGAGCGGGATTTGGAGTTTATGCACCTGACGCTGTTCTATCTGAACGTACTCCATCACTTCTTCTGGGACGCCGAGCCGACCAAACGCGGCTGGAAACTGGTTGATGAGTGGATCGGCCGGATCGACGACCTCGACGACACGGACCTGATCGTACTGTCCGATCACGGCAGCGGTCCGACCCAGACGGAGTTTTACGTCAACGAGTGGCTGGCCGAGAACGGCTACCAGGCCCGCACGCGTTCGATAGGAAGTATTTTCCAACAGGTCGGTGTCACCCGGGAGAACGCTTTGACTATCGCCAAGCGACTCGGTCTCGTCGGAGTACTCTCGCGTGTCGTCCCCGAGCGCGTCCAGCAACTCGTGCCACAGGAAGCCGGGCTCAAACGCGGGCAGAAACTCGACGCCATCGACCTGCCGAACACGAAAGCCGTCGCCAGTTCTCAGGGCCCGATCTACATCAACCCCGCATACGACGTCGACGGCGTCGCCCAGTCGCTGATCGAGGACCTTCGGGCGGTCGAGGACGAGCACGGCCGGATCTTCACGGACGTCTATCGCGGCGAGGAGGTCTACAACGGCCCCTATGTCGACGAGGCGCCGGAGGTCGTCGTCGAACAACGGCCCGGCGTCCACGTCAACGACGGGATGGGCGGCGGCGAGATTATGACCGAACCCGCCCGCTGGGCCGCCGAGAACACGAACACCGGAATCTTCGTCGCCGCTGGCCCCTCGTTCCGGTCCGACGGCGAGCGCGAGCAAATCTCGATCACCGACATCGCCCCGACGGTGCTGGCGAACGCCGGTTGTGCGATCCCCACCGATATGCGCGGCGACGTACTGGACATCTTCGCGGACGAACCCGACATCGAGACACGCGATCCGCTGGCCGACACCGACCGCAGCGCTGGCGCGGGCGAGGAGGTTTCCGAACGCCTCAAGCAGCTCGGCTATATGGAGTAACTACCGGAGCTTCCAGAACAGCGACCGAATCTTGTAGGTCAGCGACCCCTTCTGGTACCCGTTCCACCCGCTCATCCTGCCGCGGAGCGTGGTTGCGTCGTAGCCTTCCCCCTCGAGTAGTCTGGTAGCCTTTTTCGCGACGATCCCCATCTTGCAGACGACGACCACCACCTCCCGGTCGCTCGGAATCTCGCCGAGTCGATCCCGCAGGGCTGACTCGTCGTCGCTTCGCAGCTCGTCGTACGCCGGGACGTTGTCGCTGCCCTCGATCGATCCGTTCTCGTAGGACGACGCCGGTCAGATGTCGAGGACGTGCAGTTTCTCCCCCGCGGACAGGCGCTCGTCCAACTCGTCCGGACGTATCGCGTACATCGTCGTCTCATTAGGCTCGCCACAGAGAACCGCCGGGTTTCGGCCTTCAGGCTGGCGATCGGCTCGCTTCTCCCCGGTTGGGTCCTCGCTTCCAGCTGGCCGGCCGGACCGCGAGATGGGGCCTGTGACACCGACACACGGCGCGGAAGCCAAAAGAAGACGCTTAAGTGCCTCGGCAGGGTACGAGCTTGTACTATGGCGAACGGCAAATACGCCGCACGCAAACTCAAGAAGGACCGCCAGAAACACCGGTGGTCCGACTCTGATTACGCGCGCCGAGAGCGTGGGCTGGGCGAGCAGTCCGACCCCCTCGAGGGCGCACCCCAGGGTCGAGGTATCGTACTCGAGAAGGTCGGCATCGAGGCCAAACAGCCCAACTCCGCGATCCGGAAATGCGTCCGGGTCCAGCTGATCAAAAACGGGAAACAGGTCACCGCGTTCGCGCCGGGCGACGGGGCGATCTCGTTCATCGACGAGCACGACGAAGTCACCATCGCCGGGATCGGTGGCGCGAAGGGTCGTGCTATGGGTGACCTCTCGGGTGTCAACTACAAGGTCGAGAAAGTCAACGGCGTCTCGCTGATCGAACTCGTCCGTGGCAACGCCGAAAAGCC
Organism: Halapricum sp.; assembly: GCA_041639775.1. Taxonomy (GTDB): domain Archaea; phylum Halobacteriota; class Halobacteria; order Halobacteriales; family Haloarculaceae; genus Halapricum. The sequence goes on along the minus strand of JBEQBN010000225.1, from coordinate 787 downwards.
GGTGCGATAACTATGTCCGAAGCAGAATCCCCTGACACTGAGACGGGCGCGCAGCTGTTCGGCGTCTACAGCGTCGACGACATCGAGTTCAGCGATCCCTCGACCGAGCGTTATATCACGGTCACCCCGATCGCACACACGATGGGCCGTCACGCCGAAAAGCAGTTCAAGAAAAGCGAGATCTCCATCGTCGAGCGGCTCATCAACCGTCTGATGCAGACCGACGAGAACACGGGCAAGAAACAGCAGACGACCCGGATCACTCGCGAGGCCTTCGAGATCGTCCACGAGCGAACCGAGGACAACCCGGTCCAGATCCTCGTCAGCGCCGTCGAGAACAGCGCCCCGCGCGAGGAGACCGTCCGCCTGAAGTACGGTGGCATCTCCGTCCCGAAGGCCGTCGACGTCGCGCCCCAGCGCCGCGTCGATCAGGCCCTGAAGTTCATCGCCGAGGGCGTCTACAACAGTTCGTTCAAGACGACGACCGACGCCGCCGAGGCGCTCGCCCAGCAGCTCATCGGCGCCGCCAACAACGACGTTCAGACCTACGCCGTCTCCCAGAAAGAGGAGAAAGAACGCGTCGCGGCCGCCGCGCGGTAACGACTCTCTGTCTTCTCCGTTCTCCGCCGGGCACAGCGGCTGTGCCGTCAATCGGCGGCTCGTCTTTCGCCCAGCACGTACTCGCGGGTGAGATCGACCAGCGCCTTGCGGAACCCGCTGTCGTCTGGATCGGGTTCGAGCGCCAGAAATCGGTGCTTGAACGTATTGAGACCCACGTCCGGGGCGT
>JBEQBN010000224.1:0-3386 GCA_041639775.1 Halapricum sp. | reverse complement strand
GCGACCGTCGCCCGTGAGTTCAGCCTCAACACCGACCGAGAGGGGGAACTCGATCTCCTCCCGTCACTGACTGCCCACCCGCGTGGCGGGATGCCGATGACGCTCCGGGGTCGGTAGTCAGACACTCACAGAACCGTCGACACTGGACGGGTCGACTGCGCGTGCGAGCAGGGGTCGCAGCATCTTCACCAGGGGTGCGCGTTCGCTGTCGGTCCAGACCGCGCGATGGTTGCTCACACCGGGCAGCGACGAGGCCGCGTCCGCGCTGACGAGCATCGACTCGCCGTCGACCAGCAACACTGCGCTGACCGCGCCGGGCCGGACGGGATATTCTTCCCACCAAGTCCAGGTTTCGACGACTCGGCCGGCTGCGGCAGTATCGGCTATCCGGTCGCGGATCGGCTCTCCCGGGGAGCCGACGGTGACTGCGACGCCGCGCTCGGCCGCCGCGTCGATCGCGTCCAGGAGTTCGTCGGTGAGTAACTCCTCGACGGCCAGCGCGAGCAGCACCTCGTCGTCCGCTGCCGAGACGAGTTCCCGTAGCCGCTCGCTGACCGCTGTCGACCCTTCCATCACCCAGACATCGACACCCTCATCGTCTCGGGTGGGCGATTCCAGTCGTGGGAACAACTCCCGGAGCCGATCGAGGTAGCGCGTATACTCCCGTTCGAGTGTTGCAGTTGCTTCTTTCGGCCCGGACGCGCGAAACCGCCGCGGCGTCGACTGCTGGATGTCGACTAGTCCGCGGTCGCTCAGCGTCTCCATACAGTCATAGACCCGCGCCTGGGGAATGTCGGCTACGTCCGCAATCTCTTTGGCCGTGCCAGTGGCAATCCGAGATAACGCGACGAAACTCTTTGCCTCGTATTCGGTAAACTCAAACTGTTGCAACAACTCGACTGACTCCCCGACGACTGCGTCGATCCCGTCTGCTGTGTTCGGTCTTGTCATCATAGACACCCCGGTGGTCTGGGAGCCTTTCGGTAGGGACCAGTAAAATCGCTTTGATGTTTCTACTATCTTCAAAATGGCTTTGTCTTCGGTGTGGCCTAGGTTAAAGCGCCTGAATGCGACTATATCGGCAATATTCTCCGGAGACGTGTATCGGCTCGTTCCTCGGACGTTGCCGAGAGGGATAGACTTATATCGAAACAGCTCGTTTTCTACTATAAGAAAAAATGCCTGGGCGGTCCGGGCACGACTGACCCACAATGTCAGAAACCAACACTCGATTCCGATCACACGCACAGACCCAGACCGCACGCGACGAACAACTACAGGACTCCGAGCAGACGGACGGGGAATTGACCTGTCCTGAATGTGGCGCGACCGGGATCGCCGTCGAGAAGCGCGGCGAAACGGTTTGCAAGGAATGTGGTATCGTCATCGAAGACGATATGATCGACCACGGGCCCGAGTGGCGGGCCTTCGACTCCCGGGAGCGTGATCAGAAGTCCCGCGTCGGTGCGCCCTCGACGAACACGCTACACGACAAGGGACTCTCGACGAAGATCGACTGGAAGGACAGCGACGCGAGCGGCTCGTCGCTGTCGGCGCGCAAGCGTTCACAGATGGTCCGGCTGCGAACCTGGGACGAGCGGTTCCGGGCCAAAAGCGCCCGCGAGCGCAACCTCAAGCAGGCGTTGGGCGAGATCGATCGAATGGCCTCGGCGCTTGGCCTGCCGGAGAACGTCCGTGAGACCGCTGGCGTCATCTACCGGAAGGCGCTGTATGATGACCTGCTGCCCGGCCGGTCGATCGAGGCGATGGCGACAGGATCGCTATACGCCGCCGCACGGCAGGCCAACACGCCGCGCAGCCTCGATGAGTTCCAGCCGATCAGCCGCGTCGACCGTCAAGAGTATGCCCGCGCGTATCGCTACCTCGGGCGCGAACTTGGCCTCGCGATCGAGCCGGCCGATCCCGCGAAGTACCTCCCCCGGTTCGCCTCGGAACTCGAGGTCCCGGAAGAAGTCAAGCGCCGCGCACGCGAACTGATCGAGACGGGCAAATCCCAGGGTGTCCACTCCGGGAAATCGCCAGTCGGACTGGCCGCCGGCGCGCTCTATGCCGGCGCTCTGTTGAGCAACGAACGGATCACCCAGCAGACGATCGCCGAGGTGACTGACGTCAGTGAAGTGACGATCCGCAACCGGTATCAGGAACTCCTCGAAGCACACGAGCAAGCCGAGCGAACCGGATAGCCGCGGCTGCCCATCCAGACGACAACGGCGATCGGAACATCCGATCAACGCATTTCTTCGAGCGAACAGAAATCAGCCGTGTCTGCAGTGAGCCAGTGAGTCGAGCGATCGTCGTCGCTCATCCCTGGTGCGTCGAGATACAGCGTCACGCGGTCGCCGTCGCGTACCACCCGCACCGTGCCGGTCGACACACTCTCGCTGTCGAACGATCCGTCCTGGGGCGCGTGGTGGATTTCACCCATACATACAGGTTCTTCAGGAACGTTGATAATGATATCGAAACGGAATCGCGGAGTGACCCGGTTTGAGTTCGCTGTCCCGTCACTCGAAGTCCCCGAGGCCCGTTTGTCGCTCCGGAGTTGCTTCTTCGATCACACCGGGATCGTCGTTCATCGGATCGTTGACTCGCGTCGAGACCGGATACGACTGCCACTGTTCGGCCGGTGAGGGCTCAAGTAGTCCCCGATGTGTTTCGGGATCCGCGTTGGACAGCCACGTCGCCTCCTCGTTGGGATCCAAGACGGCCGCCATCCGGTCGTGTAGCGGCTCGACGACGGCGTTCGGTTCGGTCGTGATGACGGTGACGGTCTCTTTGACCTTCCCTCCTGATTCCCAGCGTTCGAACAACCCCGCCATCGCGAAGGGCTCGCCGTCCACTCGTTCCACCCGATAGGGCTGGCTCCCGCCGCGAGTATCCCGCCACTCGTAAAACCCGTCTGCCAGGACGAGACAGCGACGTCGTTCGAACGCCTCGGCGAACGTCGATTTCTCGGTGACCGTCTCCGCGCGGGCGTTGATCGGTCGCGGAGCACTGTCCAGGTCATCGACCCAGGATGGAATCAGTCCCCATTCCAGCAGATCGATCGTGTCGGGTGCGTCGTTGCGGACAACGGCAAGATCTTCACGCGGGGCGATGTTGTATCGCGGCTCCAGGGGCTGGTCGGCCGTCGCGTCGAAGCGAGCCTCTACGGCCGACTGGGGCGCGAACAGTGAGGTGCGACCACACATAGCCCGCCGTTAGGCGCGTGGCTCAATAGGGCCGTCGCTACCCCCGTCAGCGAACGGAAAAGTTCCGAGACCACTCTACAGCAGTTCGGTGACGTCGTCGTGGTCCTCGATCTCGACGCCCTCGTCGGTGACGACGGCGAAGTAAATGCCGTTGCCGGAGCCGGTATCGCGTTC
>JBEQBN010000223.1:0-3395 GCA_041639775.1 Halapricum sp. | reverse complement strand
CCTCGGTCACGATCGATGACGGAGCGACCCGCTCGGCGGAGCGCTGCCGGCCGAACTGTGCGGGCGAAGTCGATAACGCCCTCGTCGCCGTCGATACCACGATACGTGCCGGCGTCGATCCCCCATTCGAGCAGTCGTGGGACGGTCGTTCCGGTGCCACAGCCGATATCGAGAATCCGCGGCTCGGTCGGGACGGCAGCGAGCAACCGATCGCGGACGCGACGCGAGTAGGCGCGATCGTCCAGCGACCGCTTGGCTTCCAGATACCGTGTCTCGGTGTGATTCATCCCTCGAGACGGCGTTCGTGGCTCGCCCAGGACACGTCGTCTTCCCACAGCTGAACGCGGAGCTGCTCCGGATTGGGATCGTCTAGCGCTCGCTCGACGCGGTCACCGAACAGGCGTGCGAAGTGCTCGACGCTCGGATTCAGCCCCTCGAACTCGGGAAGGTCGTTGAGCAACGCGTCGCGATAGCGGTCCTCCAGGTCGTCGAGGATCGCGTCGACGTCGTCGATGTCTACGAGGTAGCCGTACTCGCCTAGTTCACCCCCTCCAAAGCGGACCTCGACGGTGAAGTGATGGCTGTGTGGTGTCCCCTCGGGTCCCGGATCGGGAACCGTGAGGAAGTGCTGTGCGACGAACTCTCGGGTCACGGTCAGTTCGTACGTGTGATCGGTCATCGGTTTGTATTCATATGGATACCAGTATGCGTTCGATTCGGTCGCGTCGTCGACCACGGCGGCGTTTCGGTCGTCCCCATCAGTAGGTTAACAACACCTGGAGCGCGTCTTCGGGTCGTTCGTCTATCAGTCGATACGCTTCGGGGGCGTCTTCGAACGGGAGGCGGTGTGTGACCAGTGACTCCACCGGCAGTGCCGTCAGGTTCTCGAGGGTAGCGTCGGTTCGGCGGTCGAACGTCCAGCGACCGCGCAGTTCGGGGGCGAGCGTGCTGACCTGACTGGACTCGATCGAGACCCGATCGCGATGGAAATCCCCGCCCAGATCGAGTGTAGTCGGTTTCGTGCCGTACCAGGATCCGACGACGATCCGACTATCGTAGCCCGCGACGGCGCGTGCGTCATCGAGGGCCGCAGGCTGGCCAGACAGTTCATACAGGAGGTCAGCGCCGTCCGATCCGCTGGCGTCGTCCCAGCGGTCCGCCGAGAGTTCGCCCGGCGGTATCGCCACGTCGGCCCCCATCTGTCGTGCGCGTTCGCGGCGCGAGGCCAGCGGATCGACAACGAGCAGCTCTGACAGCGGGAATGACGCGAGCAGCCCGACGGTACACAGTCCGATGACGCCCGCGCCGAAGACCACGACGCGTTCGCCGAGCCGCGGCCCCCCGTCGAGTACCAGCGTCGTCGCCGTCTCGACGGTCGGGTACAGCGCTGCCTCCGCGGGTTCGACGTCGTCCGGGACGACAACGAGGTCTGTGGGATCTGCATTGAAGTGAGTCTCGTGTGGGTTAAACGCCATTACGGTCCGTCCGAGCCACTCGTCCTCGACAGTCGTCCCGGTCTCGACGACCTCGCCGACGGCGGCGTATCCGTATCGCAGCGGGTAGGACAGATCACCCTGCAGTGCCTCAAGCGTCTCGTCGGCCGGGAGATCACTTGGCGCCTGACCGTGATAGATGAGCAGTTCCGTGCCGGCGCTGATCGCGGAGACGTGCGTCTCGACGAGCACTTCATCGGCCGAAGGCACTGTCGACGTCTCGCGTAGCTCGACCGCCTGTGGCCCGGTGAAATAGAGCGAGCGTCGCTGCATCAGTCGTCCGCCGGGAGTTTGTCGACGCCGCGTATCCGAGCGCCGGTCGCTCGACACTGTTCGAGGGCTTCTTTGGCCTCGTCGCCAGCGACGTGGGCCGTCGGGCCGCGTCCGACCCCCACCTGGAGTTCGATTCCGGTCTCCGCGCTGACGTGCTCGATCGCGTCGTCGAAGGCTCCCGGGCCGATATCCGGGCAGACCGCGATGATGTTATCGCCCCCGACGAAATGCGCGATGCTGTTGTACTCCTGCCGAAGGTACGCCACGAGTTCGAGCGTAGCACGGCGGATCGCCAGTGTCACGTCGACAGCGTTTCGCTGATCCGTCAGCGAGCCGGTCACGTCTACGACGTCGAAGTGTCCGACCGTCACCGGCCCGGCCTCGACTGGTTCGTCGCTCCCGACTGCGAGTACCTCGCGACGGTCTCCATCCTGGGCGCTGCCTGCCGCCTGCAGGCGCTCGCTTGCGACATCCAGCGCCTCGACTGGTGTCGACGCACGGCCGACGCCGACGCTTACAGTCACCGGGTAGCTGTTTCGGACGCGTCGCTGGAACCGCTCGAACGCCGTCGGATCGATCTCGTTTACCACGGCGTACATATTGTCGAATCGCCCGTAGAACGCGTAGCCGTCGTACGCGCCGACGAACTCGGCGAAGTCGGCGAACAGCGACGCCTGCAACGACTGCAGGTCAGTTTCGCGCCGCGGCTCGGGCGTGACAGTCCAGGGTCCGTAGTCGTCGATCTGTATCAGCGCAACCTGAATCACTGTAGTCACTGCTTCCATATGAGGGGCCGTCGGTCATTACTGTTTGGCCGATCCGAATCGCTGTTTGGCGGCTCGTCTAGGTTTTCTCGCCCGGCAGGTATGGGATCGCAAAGCGATCGGAGTCCAGCAGTCGCTCGGCCACCAGCACGGTCCCGACTCCGATTAGGACGCCGACCACCGTGTCAGAGAAGTAATGGGTACCGAGATAGAACCGCGAAATCGCGATCGCCGCGGCAAAGATCGCTACGATCGCGAACGGGAGAATCTCAGACCGACGCGCGACCATCGCGTAGACGGCGACTGCGGCCGCGTGGCCGGACGGAAACGAGTGTGCGACTGTCTCGGCACCGCCGGTCTGACAGACTGGCTGGGGCGGGTACGGTCGCTGCACTGTGACCATCAACCCGGCGACGATCGCCCCGCTCAGCGCCAGTGCGACGAGCGAGACTCGAAACTCCTCTCGCCACCCAGCCAGATAACAGAGACCGATAAATACCAGTCCGGCCGAGGCCGACCCGAGACCGGTCACCGAGTTCATTATTTTGGTGAGCAGTGGGCTCCGTAGATCGACAACGAGTTCGACTACCTGCGCGTCGAGCCACTGGACGGCCTCGATACCTTCCTCAAGCAGTTGTTCCATACGTCTGTTTTCAGTACTGGTGGCTATAAGTTCGTAAAGATATCTGGCACGACAGCGTGCCAGATCATTTCGAAATGGTATAGCCACCAGTATCGGTACTGGCCGGGGCTATATGGCAGTCGTTGCCAGCCCGGGCGTGGATCGAAACCGATACAAGTCCCTCGCGGATACGGACTGGTGAGCCGAGGTAGCCTAGCCTGGCCCAGGCGCCTGCCTCGAGAG
>JBEQBN010000222.1:0-3412 GCA_041639775.1 Halapricum sp. | reverse complement strand
GCAACGCCCGAGCCAGCGACGACGATGTCGTGGATGTCCGCAGTCATTCACTCGGTGTAGGTCTCGATCAGTGCTCGGAGTTCGTCTTCGCCCTTGAGACCGACGACTTCCTCGACCTGTTCACCGTCTGCGAACAGGATCAGCGTGGGAACGCCCTGGACGCCGTAGGCAGCAGCGAGTTGCTGGTTGGCGTCGACGTCGACCTTGGCGACGGTCGCGCCGGTCTCGGCAGCCAGCGTCTCGACGGTCGGTTCGAGCATCTGGCACGGGCCACACCAGTCGGCGTAGAAGTCCGTGAGGACGACGTCGTATTCGGCGACGACGTCGTCGAGGTGGGACTCCCCGTCGATGTAGAGCGGTTCTTTGGTGCCCGCGGTACCAGCGTCGGATGCAGTATCGGTTGCCATCACCAGTACCTATGAGCCAGTGGCAGTTAAGAGTTTTGGGAGAAGTGGACAATACTACCACATCCAATTGCCGGAGAGACGTCGGTCCTACCGCTGTACCACAAACCGCGGCGTACCGAGAAGCGTTCCCGAATACGACGGCGAGAGAAGGGAGACCGTCAGCTATCGGCAGCAGGGGCCGCAGTCTCGGACTGTTCGTACTTGGTCTCGAACTCCTGGATGAGCTGGCCCATCTTCGCGTACCAGTCGTTGAGCAGGCGCTGCATGTCGTCGGCGATCTTGGAGGGGTCCGTCGGCGAGTAGACGTGGTAGTAGCCGCCCTGATCGTAGTTGATCTGGTTCTTCTCGATGAAACCGGTCTGCAGCAGCCGCTGGACGGCACGGTAAGCGGTCGAGCGTTCGCGGTCGACTGTGTCGGCGATCTCGTCCACGGTCAGTGACTCTTCGGACTCGACGAGCGCCTGGAAACACTCCTTATCGAGTTCTTTGAGGCCGTGAAAGCACTCCAGGAGACCCTCGCACTCCATGTCCCGACGGAGTTGTTCAGACATCGAATCTGGCATTGTTATCGTTGTACGGTAGGCACTGGGCTGTTAAAAGACTTTTGCACAGTTCGCACAATTTCGAGGTGAACCGGACGTCGTGAAACGGGCACTACGCCCGAGCAACTCTTCGCTGGAAACCGCCACAGCGGCGTCGGACAAACCGGCCCGACGAGCTCCGAGTTGGTGCGACAACCGATCAGTCTGCGGCCGCGATCCCCTGACGACGCGTCTCACGCAGTGACGCGATCGTCGTGTAGAGGATCGCCAGGGCGACGACGACTGCCGCGCCGATGACGAGCACCAGCCCGAGCAGTTCGAGCGACGAGTTGCCGATGTAGGAACCGATCTCACCGATACCCACCGCGATGGCACCGATCAGGAGCATCCCCCCAAAGTAGACCTTGATGCCGTCGGCGTCGACGACGGCGGTCGCGGCGGACCCGATACGCGCACCGAGTGCGCTCCCGAACAGTAGCGGGGCGACGATTCCGAGGTCCACGCCGCCACCCTGTCCGTAGAGGTAACTCCCGAGGCCACCGGAGAAGACGATCTCGAAGAGGTCGGTCCCGACGGCGACGGGCACGGGCACGCCGATCGCGTAGATCATCGCCGGCATCCGGATGAAGCCGCCTCCGACGCCGAGGAAACCGGACAGGAGACCGGTCGCGAAGGCCACGGCGGTGATGACCCACGCAGAGACACGGACGTCACCGCGGAGCGTCACCATCGGCGGAATGCGGACGGTCTGCTGAATTGTCTTGGCGATTTCGGGGATCTCGTACTCGTCGAGGTCCGTGTCGGCTGCCTCGTGGTCGGTCCCACTCCCACCATCACCGTTCAACGCATCGCGGGTTACCATTGCGCCGACACCGCCGAGCAGAACGACGTAGGCGACACTGATGATACCACCAGCGAGGCCTAGTGACTCGAGGTAGTAGACGCTCGCGCGACCAGCCTCAATCCCGATGGTCGTCCCGGTGATCATGATCGCGCCGAGTTTGTAGTCGACCTGCCCGAGATCGTGGTGTTTCAGGGTCGCGATGACGGCCGTCCCGAAGACGAACGCCATCCCGCTCCCGACTGCGACGGGCGCCGGGTAGTCGAGCATCAGCAGTGCGGGGGTGACGAGGAACGACCCGCCCATACCGAAGAATCCGAACAGAACCCCGACGACGAGGCCGAACCCGACGAACAGTGCCAGCATCTCGGGGCTGGTCCCCAAGATCCCGAGCCCGTCGAGTAGACTATTGAGCACTCGATTCACCTCCGACCAGGAGTTTCATGAGATACGGACCGAAGAGCCGTTCGAGACCACCGTAGCCTACGTACAGCACGATCGCTTCCAGTAGAATCGTGCCGATGAGCAAGGCTGTTTCCGGGTCCCACGCGGGGATCTCTAATCCTGCCATCGATTCACCCTCCGACGTCCGATCGCGGAATTTCGCTGTTGGCACATTTCTGCTCAGTATCCCCTACCTGCTTCGTGCCTATAACGGTTTTGGGATTACTACACAATACTATATTCGAGTAACCTCGTCTGGAGTACCGATAACTTATAGAGAACATTTGGTACTCCGTCAGCTCCAAAACGGACCGGCGTCCCTCCCGAAGGTAGACTGCCACGCTAATCCCCAAAACTGTGTTGTCCTTGCTCTGTGAAGATGTCGACATGAGAGCCCTGTGCGCGACTGATCTTTCGGCTGCAAGTGAGGCTGCGATAGAGAACGAGACCTGTCTCGAGTGCCTGGGCCGTATTGGCGTCGACACGATCCATCTCGTGACAGTCGTCTCAGCGAACGTCCACACCGGAATGCCCGGCGTGAACGTTGAGGAGCGGCGCCGACAAGGATTGAACCAATATCGCCGGGTGATCGAAGCCGCAGGGTTCGACGTCGAAACCCACGTCGTCCGCGGAACTCCGTATCGACGAATCAATGGCATCGCTGAAACCGTACACGCCGATCTGTCTGTCGTCGGATCACGTGGGCAGAGTCCACTGGAGAACCGCATTATCGGTTCGACCGCACGCAACCTTGCACGGACGACTGTCGTCCCCTTATTTGTCAATCGCGTCAAGCGGGCAACGGACGAGCCCGATGTCCTCCGGGAACATCTCTTTCAGCGGATTCTCTTCGCGACGGACTTTTCCGAGAACGCCGATCGAGCGTTCGATGCCTTCTCGTACCTCCGTCACGCGACCGAGGAGGCAACACTCGTTCACGTTCGTTCACCGAAAGACGAAGACGCCGGCGCCGACGTTGGGCCACGAGAGCGGCTGGCCGAGCACGCAAGCACGCTCGAAAACTGGGGCATCGAGACACAGGTCGAGGTCCGAGAAGGGGACCCAGCTGACGAAATTCTCGCCGTCGAAGCAGAAGTAATGCCGTCGACAATTCTCGTCGGGTCAAAGGGGCGAAGCCGTATTCGCCGACTCCTGTTGGGTAGTGTCTCTGAAGAGGT
>JBEQBN010000221.1:0-3428 GCA_041639775.1 Halapricum sp. | reverse complement strand
GTGGTGGATGCCGGGTGTCGGGGTCGGATCGGTCATTGCCGGATGTAGTCCTTGGACGTACTTGAATTCGCGCTGACGTGAGTGGGTAGTGTTCAGATAAGCTGGTTCCATGCGAACGCGAATGATTTGAGCCAATCATCAGCTGTTTCTGCAGCGGCGTGACTGAAACAGTTTGAGAACGAAGACGTTCTGCGTTTTACCTCACGAAAGACACGTTCGACACTGTTCCGATTTCCAGCGCGTTCGTATCTGAAATCGAGGCCGTGTCGTTGGCAGGCGTCTTTCAACGAGGCCGATCCATCGATGAGAAACACGGCGTCATCGACGTCGTGTTTCTCGCGGAGTTCGGCGAAAAAGGAGTGAGCGATAACATTGTTTGTCGTTGGTTCAAGCTTTGTATGCAGTAATTCGTTGGTTTCGGGATCGACAGCAGCATACAGCCAGTAGTTCTCGTCGTTGAGTCGGATCACGGTCTCATCAACCGCAACGTGATCCGGTGATTGACCAGACTCTGGCTGTAGATCGGCTTTGTGAACCCAATTATGAACGGTCGATCGTGCTCGCTCGACACCGAATACCTCAAGAATCGAAACTGTATTCGAAAGCGATAGTCCAGCAAGATGCAGCTGAATACCGAGCTTCATCAGCAGTCGCGGTGTCGCTTCGCGTTCAACAAACTCTAAGTTGATCTGGTCGATACTTCCGGTGAGGCGTGTGTTTTCGGGCATAGAGCACTCAGAAAACACACCGCCTCACTATTCATCCTTATCTGAACACCGCCGTAGCCGGACAGAACAGATTTAGGCCGGAGCGACGCTAGCTGGCGTATGGTCTCCACGCTCGTCCACGTGGCCCTCGCCGGCCTCGTTGCGGCCGCGCTGCTCGGTGATCGGTTCGGATTGCGGTCGCTCGGGGTCGTTCTCGGGGCAGTGATTCTCATCGACTTCGACACGTTCCTCGGGCTGTATATCGAGGGCGCCCACCGGGCCGCGTTCCACACGGTACTGGTGCCCGCGCTGCTCGCGGTCGCGATCGCAGCCGACACCCGCTATCGCGAGCGGTCGCTGCTCAGAGCGCAGTTCGGAGACGGTGGCCCCCGAGTCGCCCGGGTCGCGACTGTCGCCGTGCTCTTTGCCGGCATCGGCCCGGACCTGTTCACGAACGGCGTCAACCTCCTCTATCCGGTACACGACCAGTTCTATCAGTTCACCGGCGAGATGAAGCTCTCAACGAGCGACGGGTTCGTCCAGACGTTCGTGGATCTCACCCCAGCCGAAACCGGAGGTGACAGTGGCCGGGTCGCGGTCGGGTCGACGGACAACATAGGCGATCGGTACTATACCGGGGTCGACCCGCAGCCGTCGGAATCGGGCGTGGATTCCGGGACGACCGAGCGGACGTTCCCGCTCGTCGCCTCCGGCGAGCAGTTGTTGCTCGTGTGCACGAGCGCGTTCGCCGTCGGATCGCGACTGGTCGAAGATCGGTAGGGCCGCTCACACCGTCCAGCGACGATCGAATGGGCATTTGGACAGCCTCGCGACCGGGAGGGGCGACACATTCAACTGGCGCTCGTCCTGAGAACGACTGTGACCCGAGCTGCCGTCCGCGCGGGGTTCGATCGGTTCGTCAACGACGCAGTCGAGGCCACCGCCGAGCATTTCGACGTGGCGCGAGCCCTCAGACGGGGCATCGACGGGCCCGGAGGATCAGTCGTCGATCGGCTGTTGAACGATTCGGACGCCGTCCGCAAGCGCGTCGTCGAGCCGGAACTCGCCACCTATCGGCGGCGCGTGGTCGCGCAGTTCGACGCGATCCTCGATTTCGCCGAGAGCGACGCCGACATCGACGCCCACCGGGAATCGATCCTCGAGCGCGACCCGTTCGCGAGGGGAATCCGTTCGGACGTCTCGGCGGAGCGCCGGGAGGCGATCGTTGAGGGACTGCTCGAACGCCACCACAGGCTGGGCGAGGCCGCCGCCCCACTGATCGACGCACCCGAGGACGACTTCTGGGACGCGGTCCGGTCGACGCTCGACCGGGAGACCGCAGAGCGACTCGTCGAGGAGCGGTTCGTCATCACCGGACCGGTCCGCGAGCACACCGACGCGATCGAGATGTCCACGACGATCGATCCCGGCGACGTGCTGGGCGGTCTCGGCGGGTTGCTCGGTAGCGGGCTCCCGACGCTGACCGTTGAGTACACTGACGAGGCTATCCGGGCGATGGAGCAGGCCGAACAGGCGGTCATCGCCGAGGCCAAGCGGGAGATCGGCCGCCGGTTCGACACGTCCGAAAGGCCTTGATGATCCAGTCCATACGGAGACTGTGACACAGCAGAACGTGCTCGGTACGGGACTGGAGACCTGTAGCACCGACCCCACGACCGGCTATTTACGCGATGGCAACTGTACGGCGACCCAACGCGATCCCGGCCGCCACGAGGTCTGTGCGGCCGTCACCGAGGAGTTCCTGCAGTACAGCAAGCGTCAAGGCAACGATCTCATCACGCCGCGCCCGGAACTCGATTTCCCCGGTCTGGACCCCGGAGACCACTGGTGTCTCTGTCTCCCGCGATGGGAGGAGGCCCGCGAGGCCGGCGTCGCGCCACCGATCGTCTTGGAAGCAACCAACGAGGCCGTCCTGGATACGGTCGACATCGAGACGTTGCGCGAGTACGAACACGACCCGGAGTGAGCAGCCGGCGGCCCGACCTAGGACGCCTCGCGCATCACGTGCATCGACATCGGGACACTCGCAGCAACGAGCCCGTATACACCACCCATCAGCGGGTCGAGGCCGACTGACGGGGCGAGGAGATATCCCGCAGCGAACCCCAGCGGGTCCAACACGATCGCCAGAATCAGTATCTGCTGGCCGAACGGCTTCGATCGGAACCATCGCGTCAGCGAGGACATCGATCGAGCGGTCGGCCGGCGGTGACTTAAGCGTTGGAAACGCGGCAGCGACCTCAGCCGGTGAAGACGATCGGCGCCGGCGTGAAACAGAGCACACCCAGCAGGAGCGTCAAAAGCGCGATCGCCTTGCGGGTCGGGCCGACGCCTGATTCGTCGATCGGTCGTGCGCCGCCGACCCGGCTCAACACCAGCGCGAGCACGCCCCACAGCGCCCACAGCCCCACCGCGCGAACGTCCCCGAACAGCAGTTGCCAGCCGGCTATGCCGAACAGGGCGACGGGCACTGCGAGTTGCACCTGATCGAGGCGATCACCGATCAGTGCCCGAACGGCGTGGGCCCCGTCGAGTTGCCCGACCGGCAGGAGATTGAGAAAAGTCACGAACGCACCGACCCAGCCACCCAGGACGACCGGGTTGACCATCAGCGACGGATCCTCATAGACCAGTGGCTCCCCCAGTGCGGCCGCAATCACCTGGATCAAGGGCGGATACCCGAGCTCGATCTGTCGGATC
>JBEQBN010000220.1:0-3431 GCA_041639775.1 Halapricum sp. | reverse complement strand
AAGACTGCCGGCGCGCACACATACGTATGGACGAGCTAGACAAGGACCCGGAACTGCGGAGCTCCGAGGTCACGGAAGGCACAGAACGCGCCCCCCATCGAGCGATGTTCCGCGCGATGGGCTACGACGATCAAGATCTCTCTTCGCCGATGGTCGGCATTGCCAACCCGGCGGCGGACATCACGCCGTGTAACGTCCATCTAGACGAGGTCGCCGAGTCGGCCTACGAGGGCATCGACGAGTCCGGCGGCATGCCGATCGAGTTCGGGACGATCACCGTCTCCGACGCGATTTCGATGGGGACCGAGGGGATGAAGGCGTCGCTGATATCCAGAGAGATGATTGCTGACTCGGTCGAACTGGTGAGTTTCGCCGAGCGGATGGACGGGCTCGTGACGATCGGCGGGTGTGACAAGAATATGCCGGGGATGATGATGGCTTCCATTCGGACGGATCTCCCCTCGGTGTTCCTCTATGGGGGCTCGATTATGCCCGGCGAGCACGACGGCCGCGAGGTCACGATCCAGAACGTCTTCGAGGGCGTCGGCGCGGTCGCACAGGGCGAGATGTCCGAGGACGAACTCGACGAGATGGAACGGCACGCCTGCCCTGGGGCCGGCTCCTGCGGGGGGATGTTCACAGCAAACACAATGGCCTCAGTCTCAGAAGCACTTGGGTTCGCGCCGCTGGGCAGCGCCGCGCCGCCGGCCGAGGAGTGGTCACGGTACACCGTCGCTCGCGAGAGCGGTGAACTTGCCGTCGATGTCGTCCGAGAGCAGCGTCGCCCGTCGGATTTCCTCAGCAAGGCAAGTTTCGAGAACGCGATCGCGTTACAGGTCGCCGTCGGCGGCTCAACCAACGCCGTCTTGCACCTGTTGGCGATGGCCGCCGAGGCAGGCGTCGATCTGGACATCGAGGACTTCAACCGGATCAGCGCGCGCACGCCGAAGATCGCCGACTTCCAGCCCGGCGGCGAGAAGGTTATGAACGACCTCTATGAGGTCGGCGGCGTCCCAGTCGTGCTGCAGGCGCTGCAGGACGCTGGCCTCATCGACGGTGACGCCCTGACGGTGACGGGCAACACCATTGGCGAGGAACTGGCCGCGATGGAACTGCCAGCTATCGAGGAACTCGACGTCGAGTATCTCCGGCCAGTCGCGGACCCGTTCCACGATCGCGGCGCCATCCGCATCCTCTCGGGCAATCTCGCGCCGGACGGCGCAGTCATCAAGATCACCGGCGCTGATCACCTCCACCACGAAGGGCCAGTCAGAGTCTTCGAGGAGGAATCCGAGGCAATGGAGTACGTCCAGGAGGGCCACGTCGAGGCCGGCGACGCGATCGTCATTCGCAACGAGGGGCCGCGTGGCGGACCCGGGATGCGAGAAATGCTCGGCGTCACGTCGGCGGTCGCCGGCCAAGGCCACGCAGAAGACGTCGCGCTGTTGACCGACGGCCGGTTTTCCGGCGCGACCCGCGGGTTCTCGATCGGACACGTCGCCCCCGAGGCGTACGTCGGCGGCCCAATCGCCGCACTCGAAGACGGCGATCAGATCACGATCGATATCGACGACCTCGAACTATCGATCGATCTGAGCGACGAAGAGATCAAACACCGGCTGCAAGAGCGTGAGGATCCCGAACCGAACTACGAGGGCGGGTTCCTGGCGAAGTACCATCGCGACTTTGGCTCTGCCGCCAACGGTGCGGTGACGAACCCGGCTGCGAAGTGGGACTAACCACCAGTCCCCCAGCGTAGTCGCCCGACCGTAGCGACACGCGATTCGTCACGTTGATGCTGACCGCCAGACACAGTACGACTGTGAGTGGCACTGTCGAGGTCATCACTGTCGTCGCGACGATCGCGGGCCTGGGTGTCGTCTCAAAACTCCTCTCAGACAGGTTACAGGTTCCGAGCGTCCTGTTTTTAATTCTTACCGGCGTCGTCGTCGGGCCGGAAGGGCTCGGACTCGTGACGCCTGAAGTGTTTGGCGGAGCGAACGGTGCCCTGCCTGCGATCGTCGGGCTCAGCGTCGCGATCATCGTCTTCGAGGGGGCCTTTTCGCTTGAGGCCGACCGGTTGCGGGAGGCGCCGCGAGTGACCTTTCGACTGATCACGATCGGTGCAGTCGTCACACTCGCCGGGACGACGGTCGTCGTCCACTACCTGCTGGGCGCGGCGTGGGATGTCTCGCTTTTGATCGGATCGTTGCTGGTCGCGACCGGACCGACAGTTATCACACCGATTATGAACACCGTGATGGTTCGCGAGCGAGTCGCCTCGGCTCTGGAGACAGAGGGTGTCGTCAACGACGTGACAGCCGCCATTCTCGCGGTCGTCACCTTCGAATACGTCGTCCTCAGTCATCGCGGTCTCGAGCGCGTGGCCAGCGGGTTCCTGTTGCAGTTCGGTACGGGCATCGCTGTCGGCATCGGGGCCGCACTGATTGCGTGGGTCGTCCTCCGACGGTTGGGACGGTCGGACAACGGGCCACAGAACGCCCGGCTGATCGTGCTCGTCACTGCGTTGATTGCATATGGCGGCGCTGAGTCGGTCTATTCATTGCTCTTTGAGAGTGTCGTGGGGACGGGACACTCAGAAGCCGGCATCGCCGCGGTCGCAGCCGGCGGATTCGTGCTCGGGAATCTCGACATTCCGTATCGAGAGGCGATCGAGCGGTTCAAGGGTGACGTGACGCTGCTTGTCAACTCCTTCGTGTTCATTACACTGGCCTCGATGTTGTCGCTGGGGGATCTGCAGACGCTCGGCGTAGCCGGATTGGCCGCGGCAGTTCTCATTGCAGTTGCTGTCCGTCCGCTGGCGGTTATGCTCTGTACGGTTGGAGGCACTGTCTCGTTTCGCGAGCGGACGTTTATGAGTGCAATGGGGCCACGGGGAATCATTCCGGCGTCAGTCGCGACGCTGTTCGCACTGCAGTTGCGGTCACAGAACCCCGAGGCCGCGACGACACTGGTTGGGATGGTGTTTCTGGTCATCTTCCTGACTGTCGTGTTTGAAGGTGGTGGCGCACGACATATCGCACAGGCACTAAACGTGATTCCGAAGCGTGCGCTCATCGTCGGCGGTGGTCGGATCGGCCGAGAACTGGCGTCTCGACTCGACGATCGCAACGAAGAGGTCATCATCGTCGAGAAAGACCCGGACGTCGTCGAACGGTTGCGCTGTGAGGGCTGTACCGTCCAGGAAGGTGACGCGACGGACAGAGAGACACTCGAGAACGCGGGCATCGAGAACGCGAAGGTTGTCGCCGTTGCGACAGCAGATGACGACGTCAATATGCTAGTGGGTCAAGTAGCGAAAAACAAGTTCGACGTCGAAACTGTCATCGCCCGGGTGACCGAGCCGTCCAACACCGAGGCGTTCGAGGATCTCGACGTCCAGACAGTGCCGGGTTGGCGATCGGTCGCGT
>JBEQBN010000219.1:0-3443 GCA_041639775.1 Halapricum sp. | reverse complement strand
CAACGAGCCTCCGAAAGCGGCGAGTCGGTGGGGTAGTTCACGTCTCTGGTTCAACGAGTGCGTCCAGTAGGGCGGCCGCGACGCCCTTATCAAGCGGCTCGTTCGCGTTGCCACAGTGGGGCGACTGTACGCAGGCCGGACAGCCGTCCGCACAACCACAGGACCGCAGCAGTTCCAGTGTCCTCGAGGCGAGGTCGCCGATCGTCTCGTAACCGCTCTCGGCCAGTCCGACGCCGCCGGGGTACCCGTCGTAGATGAAGATCGTGCTGCGGTCGGTGTGTGGGTGTCTCGGCGTCGAGAGGCCGCCGATGTCCCGTCGATCACAGAGAAACTCGAAGGGAAACAGCGATATCATCGCGTGTTCGGCGGCGTGGATCCCGCCAGCGAAATCGCCAAGCGTCTCCAGGTGTCGGGTCAGCGCCGGGGAGAGCGTGTAGTACAACGCCGTCGTCTCCAGGCTCGTCTCGGGCAGGTCCAGCGGTTCGCGTCCCAGGACCTCCCCGGAGGACCGGTCCCGGCGTTCGAAGCCCGTGATCTGCTTGTGCATCGTCACGTCCGCGAGCCGGACGGTCACGTCCTCGCGCGTCGGGAAGGGCTTTTCCTCGCGGTCGCGCTCGACGGTGATCTCCTTGTCGTGTAATACCTTCGTGTAGTCGTCAGCGTAGGTGCGCTGGAGCGTGGCCACGTCGTGGTTCAAATCGAGATCAGTTACCTCGTAGCTCGTCCCTTGGTGATGGTAGATCGCACCCGGGTGGGCGTCTCGCAAAGCGTCGCCGAACGGCAGCGTCGCGATCGGGTCCTCACGACCCCGGGCCTGAAGAATGACCTCCCGGTCGTCGGCGCTCCGAAGCGACATCTCGTGCTGTGGGCTGCCGTCTCCGGCGTACGTCCAGCGGATCCCGCTGTCGGTCTCCCGGCGTTGCAGTTCGCCTGCGGCTGCGAGATCGGAGACGACGGTCGGGAATCCAGCCCCGAAGTGGGCGTCGTCGTCGGGGTTGAGCCAGTTCTCCCTGGCGGCCGCCAGCACGTGCTTGGGAAGCAGTTGCTCGTTGTTAGGGTTCGAGATTGCCCGCTCGGGCTCCTGCTCGAACAGCGCGTCAGGATGGGACAGAAGGTACTGGTCAAGTTGATCCTCGCCGGCGACGAGCGTGACCAGCGCGGGATCGGTCCCGCGACCGGCGCGACCGGCCTGCTGGAAAGCGCCCATCCGCGTCCCGGGATAGCCATCCAGGACGACCGCGTCTAGTCCGCCAATATCAACGCCGAGTTCCAGCGCGTTCGTGCTCCAGAGCCCGCGGATCGACCCCTCGCGCAGCCCGGTCTCCAGTTCCCGCCGCCGATCGCTTCTCAGCGCCGCCTGATAGGCTCCGACACCCGCCGCCAGATCGTGTTCGCCGCGATCGCGTAACGTGTCGGCGCTCTCGGTTGCGTATCGCTCGGCCACCTGTCGAGAGGACGTGAACACAACCGTCTGGAGCCCGCGCTGGAGCAGGTCCACGAACAGCCGCTTTGCCTCGGTGTGGCTGGACTTGCGACGACCCATAGTTCCGCCGCCGTGGTCGTACGTCGGGGGATTCCACAGCAGCCAGTGAGTCGGGCCCGTCGCCGCGGTGCTCCGATCGACGAGCGTGAACGCGTCCGGGTCCTGTCCGGTGACGGTCGCGGCGTGCTCGACCGGGTTCCCGATCGTCGCCGAGCAGCAGACGTACTGGGGCTGTTCAACCGCCTCGTCCGAGGCCCGGCCGTCGCCTTTGAATCGCTGGACGACGCGGTTGAGTCGCCGCAGGACGAGCGCGATCTGGCTGCCAAAGACCCCGCGGTACTCGTGGACCTCGTCAAGGACGACCGTCTCCAGTCGGTCGAAAAACCACTCCCACAGTCGGTGGGCGTGGGGCAAGATCCCGTAATGGAGCATGTCGGGAGTGGTCAACAGGACGGTCGGCTGGCGCTCGCGCACGTCCTCTTTCTGGCTTCTCGACAGCCGACCGGTGTACCGATCGACGGTGACCCCCGAAGCGAACCCGAGCCCCCGAGCCAGCTCCGACAGCGTTTCGGCCTGGTCGTTGATGAGCGCGACCTGGGGCGCGACGTACAGCGTCGTCCGTCGATCCTCCAGGGCTCGCTCGAACGCCGGCACGGTGTAGGCGAGGCTCTTCCCGCTGGCGGTCGGCGTCGCCAGCACGACGTCGTCGCCGTCCCGCACGGCACCGATCGCCTCGGCCTGATGGCTGTAGAGACCGTCGACGCCCGCCGATTCGAGGACGCTCTCGACCCGGGCGTCCAGTTCCACGTCCGCGAACGTCGCGTCGCGACCCGGGAGCGTTCGCTCGGCGGCGATCTGGCCGTCGTAGTACGGGCGCTCGCGAAGCCAGTCGATCGTCTCGTCCACGACCGGTCTATCGGCGAGACCACCAAATCCGTTCCGCCTCGTCCCAGAGCTTGTCGACCGTATCGATTCGACCACACCCGCCGTTCAACGCAAGTGAGGCTCGTTCTCGGGACTGTCGAGCAGATCCCGAACTCCCTGGCGGATCGTCTCGTCGCTCGCGTACGACGGTTCCCAGCCCAGCGCGGACAGCTTCTCGATCGAGAGTCGCATCTTGGGCACGTCGCCGTCCCAGCCCCGGTCGCCGCCGGTGTACTCGTACTCGGGATCCAGCCCCATCTCGTCGCTGACGATGTCGGCGATCCGGGTCACCGACGTCGTCGTCCGCGTTCCGAGGTTATAGGTGTTCATCTCGCCGTCTGTGTGTTCGACGACGTGACACATCGCGTCAATGCAGTCGTTGAGATACATATAGGACTTCTCCTGGCGTCCGTCTCCGAGGATGGTCAGCGAGTCCGGATCCTCCTGGAGTTTGTAGACGAAATCGGGGACGACACCCGCGCCGTATCGGGGGCCGACGATGTTCGCGAACCGGACGTTCCAGACGGTGAACCCACGCGTATTCGCGTAGACCGACAGCAGTCCCTCTTCGGCGAGTTTGGCTGCACCGTACTCGCTGATCGGCTCCAGCGGGGCGTAATCCTCGGGCGTCGGCCGCGGTGCTTCCCCGTACACCGTCGACGAGGAGGTAAAGAGCACGTTGTCGACGCCGACCTCGTCCATCCGTTCGAGCACGTTGTACGTCATCGCCTCGTTGGCCTCGAACTGCTCGCGCGGGCGGTCGGCGTCGACGTATTTGTCCGCCGCGAGGTGAAAGACCGCGTCGAGATCGCCCGTCAAAACGTCCGCGACCACGTCCGGATCGGTGAGGTCGCCGTCGACGAACGTCGCCGCCTCGGGCACCGCGTCGCGGATCCCGTTCGAGAGATCATCGACCACGCGCACCTCGTTGTCCGCCACCAGCCGCCGGGTGAGTGCCGTCCCGATCAGGCCGGCACCGCCGGTTACGAGCAGTCGCTTGCCGGTCAGTTCCATATTTGTTGCTGGGCAATTGGCC
>JBEQBN010000218.1:0-3470 GCA_041639775.1 Halapricum sp. | reverse complement strand
TCGGGACCGGTTCGATCGCCGCCACGTCGTCGGGATCGATCCCGTACTCACGCATTCGCTCGTCGTCTGCCTTGGCTTCCTGGAGGGCAACGTAGTCGTCGGGAGAGTGAGCGGGCACCGACATCACGACGCCGGTCGCGTTGTCGGCGTCGACGAAGTCCGCGGGCAATATTAGCACTTCGTCGCCGGTGACGGG
Source organism: Halapricum sp. (assembly GCA_041639775.1). Lineage (GTDB taxonomy): Archaea > Halobacteriota > Halobacteria > Halobacteriales > Haloarculaceae > Halapricum. The sequence goes on along the minus strand of JBEQBN010000218.1, from coordinate 3,274 downwards.
ATTGCTGACCCGTTCGCCGATGATCTCGGCCGGGTCGATCGTTTCGAGTACCTCGACCTCGCGGGCCTGCAACTCGAACTTCTCGACGGCCTCGCTGGAAGCGAACCAGGTCTCGCCGTCGACGTCCGCCAGGACGTACTCGGCGTCGGGGTTGACGTAGGCGTTCGTGACGCCCCGAACCGTCTCGGGACGGAGCGTCGCCATCGGCGCGACAACGTCCCGACCGTCGATTTCCGTCTCGAACTTGACCAAGGTAAACTCCTGGAACTCTGCGTCCTCGCCCTCCAGCAGGTCGTGGGTGGTAACCGGCTGCTGTTCGTTCGTACAGTAGTTGACCGGGTTCAGCCCTTTCTCCAGCAGACCACGCTCTCTGAGCGTCTCGTACTGCCAGGTGATGAACTTCGAGTAGCGCTCGTCGTTGGTCGTGAACTCTCGGCGCCAGTCGACCGACAGTCCCAGTTGCTTGAACCCTTTCTTGTAGTGGTTCTCGATGAAATACCGGGCGTAGCCCATCGGCGTCTCCAGCTGTTCGAGTTCGTCTTTGGGGACGTTGTAGGTGTCCTGCAGGACCGACAGCTGTTCCTCCTCGCCCTCTTTGAGCCGCTCGACGGCGCCGACGATCGGCGTGCCGGTGACGTGCCAGCCAAGCGGGAACAGAACGTTGTCCCCCTGTAGCCGACGGTAGCGGGCATAGACGTCCGGGACGGTGAACGTCCTGACGTGTCCGATATGCATCCCGCCGCTGGGATAGGGATAGGGGACGGTGATAAAAGTCGAATCCTCGTCCTGCGGGTCGGCCTCGTAGCGCCCCTGCTCGTCCCAGCGGGTGCGCCACTTGCGTTCTAACTCACCCGGTTCGTACGTCTCACGTGGCGGAGTGGTCATACCCACCGTTTCCGTCTGACTCCCTAAAAGCACTCCCATCCGGTCTTCGAGCGGGCTAGCGTCGACCTGGCGTCTCCGCGCCAGAGCCCGTGGCGTTTATGTGAGCGGACTCGGTACGTGGGAGTATGGCCGACATACTCGCCGAGAATCTCTCCGGTAAAGCCGTTATGGGCACGGACGGGGCTGAACTCGGTATGCTGTACAACATCACGATGGATCTCGAATCGGGCCGCCTCTCGAATCTGATCGTCGATCCCGACGAACGCGTCGGCGATATCGAGTTCGAATACGACGATCAGGGCCGGATCTTGGTGCCGGTCAGTCGCGTCCAGGCAGTCAAAGACCACGTAATTATCGATCGCTAAATGTACGTGCTCGATTCGTCGGCGTTCATAAACGAGTATCACACGGACGCAGATATCGCGACGATCCCACTCGTCCGAGAGGAGTTGACCGACGAGAGCGCCTACCGGTTCGACGCGCTTGAGGGGTCGGGAATGCATCTGCACATTCCCGACGGCGAGACCGTCGAGCGCGTCGAGCGGGCCGCCCGCGAAACCGGCGACTACGAAGAGTTGTCCCGCACTGATATCCGGCTCGTCGCCGCGACGTTCGAACTGGACGGAACGCTGGTCACCGACGACTACGCGATGCAGAACGTCGCCGACAAGTTGGAAGTCGCCGTCGACGTCATCGCCCAAGACGGGATCGACGAACAGCGCGACTGGCACTTCCAGTGTCAAGGCTGTGGCCGGGAGTTCGAGGAAAACCACGATCGGTGTCCGATCTGCGGGAGCGACCTGACACGGAAGAACCCGGCGTGAGAACTAGACTGTCCCAGCATCGGTCGTTTCGAGCGCGTCGAGCCCGAGGTCAAGTAACTGCCGCAACACCTCTTCTTCAGTGAGGTCGTTCTCGTGGGCCAATCGCTCGACCGCCCGCGACAGATCGTCGTCACAGACGACGGTGTACCGGGTCGGCATACTGTGTGCTACTATCACTCACACAATAAACACCCGTCAGACGCGCGTCTTGCCTACGGGTACAGACTCATCGCGGACGTAATATCGTAGGTCGCGAGCACCCACTGGCCAGCAAAGAGGTAGGCGTTCCACAGCCCGTGAGTAAGAATCGGAACGGCAAGATTGTCGGTCAGTTCGTATATCGTTCCGAGGATCAATCCGAGCGAGGCAGCGACGCCCACGTAGAGGAGTTTCCCCTCGCCGGTCAACGACACAAAGTGAACGGCACCGAACAGCGCGCTTGCGATCAACACAGCCGGGACCGGCCCGTACGCACGCCGAAACAGTCCCTGTACGATCCCGCGGAACAACAACTCTTCTCCGGGGCCGACGAGCAGCAGCGTTATCGGAATCATAGCGAGGAAGATTTCGGGGTTCGATTGTCCCATCGTGACGACGGAGTTCTCGGCACTTTCGAACCCGAACGACTGCGCGACGGACCCCAGTATCAAGTTCACTACGAACAACACGACAGTCCCGCCGACGGCGATTCCAACGTCCCGGAGTGACGGCAGTCGGGCCGTGACGAGACTCCAGTCGGAGCGAGCGTAGAGATACCCCAGACCGACCAGCAAGAAGCCGACGAACTGGAGGGCGCTGGATGCGATGTACGCGGCCGGAAGCAACTGGTCGTCAGCGGAATACACCGGCATAAATTGGTCGAGTACGACTACCCCACTGAGCGCAAGCGCGGTGCCAATAACGAACGCCGCTACGACGATGCCGATGCTATGTCCAGCCGCACGGAGACGCGTTTCGAAGTCCCCAACTGCGACGTACTTCGGGTCCATCTTCTCGCTTTGAGTACTGGCTGAGTCCGTATGACTGCACCGATCCCGGTCGTTTATTGTCCTATCGGACCAACGTCGGCCGATGACAGACACAGGCGCCGCGGGGCCCGACGAGGAGCGAGCGTACCGTGGCGTGCTCGGGGCCTTCCCTTACGCGTTGCGCCGCAGTGATTCGCGGCTGTTTCGATCGTACGCGCTGGTGGGCGGTCTCGCAGTACTGGCAGTCACAGCGGCGTTCGTGCTCGCGTTGGTCTATCTCATCGGGGGCTCGTTTGGCGCACGCGCCGGCGTGTTCACGTTCTCCCGAAGTTTCTATGTCGTCGTCGCGCTGTTCGTGATCGCCCCGCTTATCGCTCCGATATTGCTCGTCGCGCGCCGCCACCGCCGGGGGCGTAGCGACCGACAGTACGACCGCGCGCTGGCCGCGAGCGGCTATCTCTTCTTGCTGTCGCTGTATCTGATGCTCGTCATTTCCACGCCGGAGAAATTTCAGGAGCCAATCGATCAGTACGGAGTCTTCGCCCCCCTAATCGGCGCGCTGTACGGTCTGCCACCGCTCTCGGGAGTTGGCGCGCC
>JBEQBN010000217.1:0-3481 GCA_041639775.1 Halapricum sp. | reverse complement strand
TTCGAGACCGCGCTCTGGCTGATTCCCAGCAGATCGGCGACCTCGCTCTGGGTCAGCCCCTGATCGCGCAACTCCTCTGCCAGCATCGATCGGAACGTCGGGAGGAACTCCCCGACGACGACTTCCTCGATGAAACGCATCACAGGCACCTCCGGCTCGTTGCTCGCCTCCGAACTCCACGTCGCTTCTCGGCGATATATTCGCGAGACGAGACGCCCGTCATTGATCGCCTCCGAACTCCACGTCGCTTCTCGGCGACAGATCCGCGAGACGAGACGCCCGTCATTGATCGCCTCCGAACTCTCGATCCCCCTGTATCTTCGAAGCCTGCGGCCCCTCCTGGTCCTGGTACTTCGAGCCGCGTTCCTCGCCGTACGGGCGGTCAGCCGGTGACTTCAGTTCGGTAAAGGTGAGCTGTGAGATCCGCATCCCGGGGGAAAGCGCCACCGGCGCAGTCCCGAGATTCGACAGTTCGAGGGTGATTTTCCCCTCGAATCCGGGGTCGCACAGGCCGGCAGTCGCATGCACCACGATCGCCAGCCGGCCCAGCGACGACCGGCCTTCGACGTGGGCGATCAGGTCCGGCGGAATCTCGACGCGCTCGTGGGTCGTCCCGAGCACGAAATCGCCAGGATGGAGAATGAACTCCTCGCCGTCCTCGACGACGGTTTCCTCGACGTACTCCTCGACTTCCTGCTCGCTATTCGGATGGATGCTCGGGATGTTCGTCCGCTGGAACTCCAGGAACTCCCGGCCGAGCCGAAGGTCGACGCTCGCGGGCTGAATCTGGATGTCCGGATCGTCGAGCGGCTCGACGACCAGGTCGCCGTCTTCGAGGCGACGGACGATGTCCGCGTCGGAGAGGATCATACACGTATTCGGGACCCCGGCGGTCTAAAGCGTCCCGGAACTCGTGAGCGAGCGACAGCGAACGACACGGCGTGTGCGTCCTGCGATCAAAGAACAAATATGAGAAGGCCGAGCCCGAAGGTCACGAGCGCGGCTTTCCCGAGCGAGATATCGTGGGTCACCTCAAGCCCGACTGCCTGGACGCTGGCCTCCCAGAGCATGCGCACGAAGGTCACGAGCATAAGGACGGGAGTGGAGCGTTCGGCCGCTTGACGCATGAACTCCGCCGCGGCTTCCAGGTTCGACGGGACTTGATCCAACAGCAGGACGAACCCGAGCGCCACCAGCGGCAACATGACAATCGAGACAAGCATCGCCTCGCCGACGATTGCCAGCGTCGTTCCGAACCCTCGCTCCGCGCCCGCGAACCACATAAAGAGGTGTATGATCCCGGCCAGTAACAGCCAGCCCGCGAACACCCCGAAGAACGCGAACACGATCTGCCCAGTCACCTCTGACATGGCTGCCTGTTGTGTGCCCTCCGAAACGTTCACTCGATCGGTCAGACTGTCGATGAACCACCATATCAGAACCGTCGTGAGCACGGCGTTTGTCGTCACAACCGCAGCTGCAACCGACAGCGACGGCCGATCTCCCCGACGGAAGTACTGTGAGGGGTTGAGGAGTGGTGTTCGCGGCGCCATATCGTTTGGTGCTAAGGATCCACACATAACGATGTTGATTTAGGACCAGACAGCGCAGTAGCGATATGAAACAGGCAATCGTCGCTCGCGCCGATCTGGGCATGGGCGAGGGCAAGCTGGCGGCCCAGGTTGCCCACGCCTCGCTGTCGGCCTACGAGGACGCCACTGCGAGCACGCGCAAAGAATGGAAAGGCAGCGGCCAGAAGAAGATCGTCCTCCAGGCCGACGGCGAGTCCCAACTGTTCGAACTCGCCGACAAAGCCGAAACCGAGGGGATCCCCCACGCCATCGTCCGGGACGCCGGCCACACCCAGCTCGAACCCGGAACCGTGACAGCACTGGCCGTGGGTCCGGCGGCCGAGGATCGCGTCGACGCCGTGACCGGCGATCTCTCGTTGTACTAGCGACCGCAACCCAACCAAATACTTATACCTTTCTAAAAGATTTATGTACGTCGCCCCCTAACCCGGAGTGAACACCGTCACAATGCAAGGAAATCACGAACAGCAGGCCTACGACCGGGGGATCACTATCTTCTCGCCGGACGGCCGGCTCTATCAGGTCGAATATGCACGCGAGGCAGTCAAACGCGGCAGTGCCAGCGTCGGCGTCCGAACGCCCGAAGGCGTCGTCCTGGCGGCCGACCGGCGGGCTCGATCCCCGCTGATCGAACAGGAGAGTATCGAAAAGATCCACGGCGTCGACGACCACATCGCGCTGGCCAGCGCGGGCCACGTGGCCGACGCCCGGAAGCTGATCGACTTCGCTCGGCGTCGCGCACAGATCGACAACCTCCGCTACGACGAGTCGATCGGCGTCGAGACGCTGACGAAGGCAGTCACCGACCATATCCAGGAGTACACTCAGACCGGGGGCGCGCGACCGTTCGGCGTCGCGCTGTTGATCGGTGGCGTCGAGGACGGCGAGCCGCGTCTGTTCGAGACCGACCCGTCGGGGACGCCCTACGAGTGGCAGGCGACCGCCGTCGGCGGCGGCCGCGAGGACAGCCAATCCCACCTCGAGGACAACTACGAGGACGATCTGACGCTCGAGGAGGGAATCGGCCTCGCGCTGGAAGCACTTGCGGAAGCCAGCGAGGACGGCCTTACCGCCTCGGGCGTCGAGATGACGACCGTCCCAGTCGAGTCCGCACAGGTCGAGGCGGTCGACGAGGCGACGCTGGCCGAGCACATCGACGACCGCGACCTCGGAGGTGAAGACGATGAATAACGACTTCGCACCCTACGAACCCGAACTCGGCGGCTTCGAGGACGTCCCCGAAGCCGACGACGAGCCGGTCGCAAAGACCGGGACGACGACCGTCGGCATCGCGACTGACGACGGCGTCGTGATCGCCACGGACAAGCGCGCCAGCCTCGGCGGACGCTTCGTCTCGAACAAGAACGTCCAGAAGGTCGAGCAGATCCACCCGACTGCAGCCCTGACGCTCGTCGGTAGCGTCGGCGGCGCACAGTCGTTCATCCGCTCGCTCCGCGTCGAGTCGAACCTCTATGAGGCGCGCCGCGACGAGCCGATGAGCATCCACGCGCTGGCGACGCTCGCGGGTAACTTCGCCCGCGGCGGCCCGTTCATCGCGATCAACCCGATCCTCGGCGGCGTCGACGAGGACGGCAGTCACGTCTACAGTATCGACCCCGCCGGCGGCGTGATGAAGGACGACTACACCGTCACCGGCAGCGGGATGCAGCTGGCGCACGGTGCGCTGGAGGGCGAGTACGATCCAGAACTGTCAATCGAGGAGGCCAAGGACCTGGCCGCGCGGGCGGTCAACGCCGCGACTGAACGCGATACCGGCTCCGGCAACGGCATTTACTTCGCCGTCGTCACCGACGAGGGCGTCGAGATCGAGGACCACGACGACGTCACCGAACTGCTGTAGAGTGGTCTCGGAACTTTTCCGTTCGCTG
>JBEQBN010000216.1:0-3513 GCA_041639775.1 Halapricum sp. | reverse complement strand
CACACACGCGGCCTCGCTGGGCGGGCACGCGCTGTTGCTCGCCGACGAGATCGTACTCGGACTGATCGAAGACGAGGTGCTGGACAGCCTTGAAGACGCGGGGCTAGAGCAAGTTCCGTCGAGTTCAAAGGAGAGGCCTCCGAGGCCGAGGTCGACCGGATCTCCGAGATTGTCCACGATCGCGGTGCCGATATCGTCATCGGCGCTGGCGGAGGAAAGGCCCTCGACACGGCGAAGGCCGTTCGGGAGAACCTCGAGGACGGCGCGATGGTCTCGATGCCGACCGTCGCCTCAACGGACGCGCCGACCAGCGCGCTGTCGGTCATCTACAGCGAACACGGCGAGTTCGAGGAGTACTGGTTCTACGACGAGCATCCCGATCTCGTGTTGGTCGACACAGACGTCGTCTCGGACGCGCCGACGCGGTTCTTCCGGTCGGGAATCGCCGACGGGCTCGCGACCTGGTTCGAGGCCGACGCGACTTACCGCCCGGACGGCGACAACGTCGTCGGCGGCAAGCCGACACGCGCCGGGCACCGTCTTGCGCGGCTCTGTTACGAGACGCTGCGCGAACACGGCCGTTCGGCGGTCGACGCGGTTGAGCGCGACGCCGTCACCGAGAGCGTCGAGGCCGTCACCGAGGCGAACACGCTCCTGAGCGGGCTGGGCTTCGAGAGCGGCGGGCTCGCTGCCGCCCACTCGGTTCACGGCGGCCTGACACAGCTCGAGGCGACCCACGACGCGACACACGGTGAGAAGGTCAACATCGGGACGATCACCCAGCTCGTCCTCGAGGGTCGCGACGACAAGTTCATTGAGGATTACGTCGAGTTCTCCCGGGCGATCGGACTGCCGACCGCGCTGTCGGACATCGGACTGGACGACCCGACCGACATCGCGCTCCACCGATAAGTCCGTGTGTCTGGGCGGGGTAGCGCCAGTATGGAACTGGTCTGTTCCGATTGTGGCCGGACGTACTCCGAAGACGGCCCCTGGCGGTGTAAGTGTGGACAGCCGCTCGAGTTCACGGATCGACCCGTACCCGACAGTGGGCCGCCGGCCACGCTCGATCGTGACGACGGCATATGGGCCTTCTCGGAGTTTTTGCCCGTCGAACGTCGGGTCTCGCTTGGCGAGGGTTGGACGCCGCTGGTAGAGGACGACGAGTGGGGCGTGCAGTTCAAACTCGAATCGATCTTCCCGACTGGAAGTTTCAAGGACCGCGGCGCGGCGACGACCATCTCCCGTGCACTCGGACAAGGGGCCGATCGGGTCGTCGAGGACTCCTCAGGCAACGCCGGCCTCGCGATCGCGACCTACGCCGCTCGCGCCGGAATCGACGCCGAAATCTTCGTCCCTGCGGACGCCAAGCCCGGCAAACTTCGGGCGATCGAGCGGACCGGGGCGACGCTCAGACGGATCGAAGGTACTCGCCAAGACGTTACAGATGCCTGTATCGAGGCCGTTGAGACTGGCGTCGCCAAACGACATAGGGGGACGGCCAGCGATCCGACGGACGTATATTATGCCAGCCACGCTTGGGACCCCACCTTTCTGGCCGGCACCGCGACCGTCGCATTCGAAATTGTGGCCCAGCGCGGCTGGTCGGCCCCAGACGCGTTCGTGACACCGGTTGGCCACGGGACGCTGTTTCTGGGCGCGTATCGTGGCTTTCGCGCGTTACTGGAGGCGGGCTGGATCGATTCGATGCCGCGGCTGCTCGGCGCACAGGCCGCGGGCGTCGCACCGATCGTCGAGGCGCTCGGCGGTGACCCTACCCCTGCAGACGAGCGAAACGACGCCGCCGACGGGATACAGATCACCGAACCGGTGCGGAGAGACCAGATCGTTGAAACAATCGAGGCGACTGACGGCGATGTCATAGCAGTCGGGACCGACGCGACCGAACGCGAACACGATCGACTCGCGCGGGCCGGCTTCCACGTTGAGCCGACCTGCGCGACGGCGACTGCCGCACTCGATCGGTTTCGAAAACGGGGTGCGATCGACGATGCAGATGACGTGGTCGTAGCACTGACCGGAAGTGGACTGAAAACCTCGTAGGGCTACACTGTCCGATCTTGCCCATTCTCTGCGCAATCTGCCGGGAATTCGACTATCCGAGGAACTGCCGGATCTGAGCGGCCCGGACGATTCCGGCACGGATCGCGTCGCCGTCTTCGCGCTCCAGTGCGTCGATGACGTCGTCGGTCGCCGCACGGTGTCGGGAATCGAAATCGACGTCGACCAGATCAAGTCCGGCCGTCGCGCGGTCCTCGTCCAGCGGCAAGACCAGCTGTGAGCGAGGGTTGTAATACCGGGCCGCGTCTTCCAGTGTCTCGAAGAACCGCGGGAACGACTCCTCGACGAACTCGATGTCCTCTTTTGAGAGGCCGGCCAGCCCCATCAGTGTCGGCGGGAAGCCGATACTATACAACGTCGCAGTGTAGGTGATCGCCCGCGGGAGTTGGGTCTCCCCGACCTCACGGGAATACCCAAACAGCCCCACGTGGAGTTTCCGGGCGCGCCGTTTGGGCGTGTATTCGGCGATCCGGTTGACAAGCGGCGCGACCTGCTCGACCTGCTCGGAGTAGACCTCGTCGACGGCGTCGACGACCTCCAGCGCGCGTTTCTCGTCGATGCGTTTCTCGTGTCGACTCTCCGGCGCTGATCGGAGCGTCTCGATGGCCCCCTGGACTGTCTCGATCGGGTAGTCGTATTTGAACGCCGACTGAACGGTGAACGTCTCGACCTCCGGCCACGCCTCCAATGTCTCCTCGACGGTCGTCGGCGAGAGGTTGCCCCGAAACGGCGCAGAACCGGCCCCGAGCATCGGATAGACATCGATCCCCTCTTCGTCGGCCATATCGTACAGTCGCTGCATCGTGACCTTGTTTATCAGGTCCGCCGACAGCGATCCGTAATTCAGTGCCGGGTCCGAACGCGCCAGGAAGACTCGCTGGGCATCGATGTCACGCCCTTCAACGTAGCCACGAATAATCTCGTCGGCGGCGAGCATCTGTTCGCGTTCCTCGATCAGCGGGATGACGTTGATCGAGTTCGGGCGGAACTCTCCGACCCATTCCGAGACCGTTCGATCGTCCAGCAGGAATTCGTCGCCTTTGCCGACCACGAACTGCTCGTAGTAGTCGTGGACGGCATTGAGCTGGTCGGCGTCGGTCACCATCGGAATGATGACCTCGAAGATCGGCGGGACGACCTGCTCGTCGTGTTCATCGTAGAATAGCTCCGCGGCGTCGTACGACCGCGGGATGCTTTCCAGAATCTCCAGCAGAATCTTCGCCTCCGCTTTCTCAATATCTGGGTTCGGCCCGCGCACCGTCAGCCGGGCGTCCTCGCCCAACTTCGAGTCAAGGAAATACTGGTCGAACCGCGACAGGAGCTTCTTGACAGCGTACTCGTCGCCTTCCTTGCCCTCGAAGTCCCACATCTGCTCGTCGGCTCCGAGATGTGAGTACGCGTAGTACGCCTCCTGAATCTCGTCTTCGCCCT
>JBEQBN010000215.1:0-3514 GCA_041639775.1 Halapricum sp. | reverse complement strand
AGGATGTCCTCGAAACCACACAGGAGAGCCTCGATAGACTCGGGACGGACTACCTCGATCTGCTGTACGTCCACTGGCCGTCACGGACCTACGAGCCCGAGGCGACGCTGGCGGCGTTCGACGAGCTGTACGACGAGGGGACGATCCGAAACATCGGCGTCAGCAACTTCGAGCCGCGCCACATCGACGCGGCGCGCGAGCAGCTGGACGCGCCGATCTTCGCCAACCAGGTTGAGACCCACCCGATGCTCCAGCAGACCGAACTGCGGGACTACGCCAACGAACACGACATCGAGATCGTGGCGTACTCGCCGCTGGCTCGCGGTGATGTCTTCGAGATGGACGTCCTGAGTGAGATTGCGGAGAAACACGGCGTCAGCGAGGCCCAGGTGAGCCTGGCGTGGCTGCGTGCGAACGACGTGACTGCGATTCCGAAAGCGACCAGCGAAGCCCACATCAGAGACAACTGGGAGAGCCTGTCGCTGGAACTGGACGAGGCGGATCTCGAACGGATCTCGAACGTCGATCGGACGCGTCGGAAGGTCGATCCCGGATTCGCCCCCTGGTGAGGCCACGATCGCCCGTGCGTCCGTAACCTACAACTATTAACCAGCGGGCAACAGAACCAGTGAGTATGTCGGCCCCAAATCAGACGGGGATCGCGGGGGCGATCCGGATCGACCTCAAGCGCCTCCACGAGACCTGGATGGAACTGGTCTATCCGCGCCAGCTAGACGCGGAGCAGACGGTACTGGGCAAGTGGCGACCCCAGACGACCGGCAGCCGTATCGCGTATCGACTATGGGGGGCTATCGGGGCACCGATCGTCGGCCTGCTGTATCCGCTGGTGCTTTTCGGCTACGTACTGCGCTATCAGGCGGGCAAGCTCGACTCGGCAGTCACGCGGATCGGCATTGCTGGCGTCGTCGTGCTTTCGGTAGTCGTCTGGGGCGCGCTCTCAGTGCTCGCACGGTATCAACTCGAGATGAGCGCGACCGGCGTCATCGCCGTCGTCGCGGCGGGTCTGGTCGCGACCGTCTCCGCCGCCCTCGCGGTCGTCACGAGCCGGATCGGCGGCCGCGCGTCGACGGTCCTGCTCTCCTATCCGCTGGCGATCACGGCCATCTTTCTGCCGCCGGTCGTCGCTGGCCTGTACTCCGAAGCCGTCGCGAGCTACATCTTCCCCCAGAGCGAGTCGCTCGCGGAGTGGCTGCTCGAGAACGTCCTGACGATCGGCGGTCTCAACGACTACCTCTGGAACAACTACGAACTGGAGGGAGTCGCCTACGTCGGGATGTGGTTTGGCATTGCAGTGCCGGTCGGCTGGCTCTTAGGAGCGCTGGTCACGCTTGCGAATTACGTCCGCCCGCGGAACTAGATTTCAGAGGTCTGAACGGCTGACGGACGGATCGCGCCGTCCCGCTCGGCGACTGTCACTGTCGACTCGCCGTCGAGCGTTATCGTCGCACCCACAAGCAGCGGGGTGAGTATTCCTGCGATGATCGCTCCGGAGTCGGACAGCGACGCCAACAGCGCCACCCGATCGTCAGACTCGATGCCGTACGCCTCGCGAACGCGCCGTCCTGCTGCCAGCAGTTCGGCGTGTGTCCACTCGCCACCGTCCGCTTGCAGCGCCGGATCTGCCGATTTGACATCGGCAGGGAACTGGACTGGATTCTCGCTCCAGCGCTCGCCCTCGAAGTGTGCGACTGTCGGATCCTCGGGCCGGCTACCGTATCCCATTGCTTTGCAGCCGGGCGGTAGTTCGCGACCATCGAGCCGATCGGCCGGCCCGACGAGTGCGTCCAGCCCGTCCAGTGACGCGGGGTCAACTGCGACACTTGCGCCGAGTGTCCACGCGCCAAACAGTGCGATGATCGCCTGTGGGTTCGGGGCCTCGTCGGAACTTTCGAGATCGGAACCGTCGAAGAGCCCGACAGTCGTCCCCTCTCTGATGCCGTAATGGCGCAACAAGTTGCCTGCCTTCCAGGCGTCGACACAGAACTGCTCGCCGCTCCAGGAGCGACTCCGCGGTCCCGACCGGTGGATCCACAACTCGTCGGTGCCGCGTTCGGGGTGTACGAGATCGCCGAGTACGTCCATACGGCCTGCTCGGGCCGGGTCCGACAAAAGCACCCGTGTCTGAGTTGCCCGCCACGCTACGGAAGCGCCGGTATGGCAGTGTGCTACCGGCCAAATCGGCGCTGTCGGGTTTGATAGTCACGCAACGCCCGGAGGTAATCGCGCTTGCGGAAGTCACGCCAGTTGACGTCGGTAAAGTACAGTTCGGAATAGACGGACTGCCAGATCAGAAAGTCAGAGAGGCGCTCGGCACCAGTCTTGACAACCAGGTCCGGGGCCGTCGGGAAAACCAGCCGCTTTTCGATCTCCGATTCGTCGATGTCGTCAGGATCGAGTTGCCCGTCGGCGACTTCTTCGGCCAGTCCGCGGACCGCAGTCGCGAATTCGTGTTTACCACCGAGGCCGATGCTCACCTGTATCGGCGCGTCAGCCTGGTCGTCGTCGTTTGGACCGCGGACGGCGATCGGTCGAGGCGCGTCCACGTCGCCGATCTGTCCTCGAAGCGTCGGGACCGCCTCCGCGTCGAGGACACTGACATACACCAGCACGTGGTCGGCACCGTACTCGAACACCCAGTCGAAACACCGCTTGAGCGTCTCGTAGGCGCCCTTTTCGAGGAGATCGCGCTCGGTGAGAACGACGGCGACCGAGTCAGGCAGCGAGGCGTCACTCCAGCGGATGCGCGCGGCGAGATACCGATCGTACAGGCCCACACGAACGCATTATTGGCCGATAGGGTAAAGCCACCGGAACGCCAGCCGGTTCGGAAAGAGTAAGTATCTCTCGGGGAAACGCACGGTAGCGTGACTTCGACCGTCCGGCGCGCTGGCGCGTTCGCCCTCGTCGGAGCCCTGTCTCTTGCGGTCCCACTGATGGACCGCCTGTTTGCCCGGCCAGTGGCAACTGTCGCAGCCGGGGTGCCGTTTCTGGCAATCGCCGTCGTCGCACTGTCGCTGTCCGACGATAGCGCGGTATTCAAACTGTTCGCCCGCCCCGGGGACCGACGGGACGGCCGGCTCTATGGGATGGCCGGATTCGCACTCACGATCGCGGTGCTGTCGTCGTTCGGGACATATGTCGGGCTCTCGATTCCGGCGTTTGTCGCGAGTGTCATCGTCCTCGCCAGTGGGAATCTCGCCGCCCACGCGGCTCGCGACCGCGGAGTCGAGCCGTTCGGCGCGATGACGGCGTTCGTCACTGGGGGTCTGCTCGCCGGGACCAGCGGGTATCTCGCTGCGGCTGCGATCCTCAATCAGCCGGCTGCTCTCCCGCGAGTCGTGTTTCTGGCCGCGACCGGTGCCTTAATCGGTGCGCTCGTGCGCTCGATGCTATTCGAGCGCGACGACCCAATCGTGTTGATCGCTATCAGTCTCCTGCTATGGTTGTTTGCCGATCTCTCGATCACCGTCTCCGCGACAGGTATCGCCGCTGC
>JBEQBN010000214.1:0-3517 GCA_041639775.1 Halapricum sp. | reverse complement strand
TCGGAGTTCGACACGGTCGTCGACGTAGCGGACCTGTACGTCGCTAGCGGTGACGCCGGGTGCGTCGAAGACGACGAGGTAGGCGTCGTCGCTTTCGAGCAGGTCGGCCGGCAGCGGCGTCTGCTCTTGGACGCGGCCGGCGGCGCGGCCGATGTTCTCGACGACGGCGTCGCCGAGCGAGCGGGCGAAGTCGAGCATTACAGTTCGACCTCCTCCAGACAGTCTACACCCCCGCAGTAGGGACACTGGAAGTCGGTGACGCCCACCTCGTCGGGCATGTCGTAGGTGTAGTGAAGCTCGAACATATCGAGCGTGCAGTCGTCGTCGGTACAGACGACTTCGAGGGTCGCTGGCATAGGAATCTGTTGGGCCGCGCGGGACAAACCGCTTTCGGACGGGAGAGCGTGGGGCACGAGTGGTCAGCCGCGGTGAACGCCTGGGACGTATCACGCATCCGCAAGGAGAACTTTCATGTCGAACCGGGGTGTGGGGTGTGTCATGGGTTCGCGTGTCCTCGGCGTCGACTTCAGTGGGGCGAGCGACGCGGGACGATCACTGTGGCTGACGGAGGCGCGCCACACCGACGGCGGACTGGTCCTCGACGACTGCTACCGCGCCGCCGACGAGTGGGGGCCACACCGCGAGGACGCTCACGCCGGCCTGCGCGAGCGACTCACCGCCGGGTTCGACGTCGTCGGTCTCGACTTCCCGTTTAGCCTCCCCCAGGTATTGCTCGACGAACACTGCGGCGGCGAGTGGGCCGGCCTGGCCGAGTGGCTCAGCCTCGACGGACCGGACGACCCCGACGCCTTCGCCTCGACGTGTCGCTCGACGGCGCGGGAACACACCGGCGACGGCACCGCCTCGATCCGCCGGGAGACCGACCTCCGGCGGGCCGCGCTGTGTCCCTACGACCGGATGGTCCAGTACCAGACCTACTACGGCGTCTCGAACGTGCTCGCTCCCGTCGCCGACCACCCCGACATCGCCGTCGCACCGATGCAGGACGATCCCGACGCCGCGACCAGCGTGGTCGAGGTGTACCCCGCCGCCACGTTCGGCTGGCTGGGCCTCTATCGCGAGGGGTACAAGGGCGACCGACGGGACCGGCGTGCGACCAACGTCGACGGCATCGAGGCCTGCAGCGTCGATCTGGGGGAGTTCCGCTCGACGTACGAACAACACCACGACGCGCTGGACAGCCTCGCCGCCGTGGTCTCGGCGGGCCGGGTGGCCAGCGCCGGCGACGCACCGCTGCACGGCCCGCGTGACGAGGGCCACATCTACGTGTAGTCGAGATCACGGTCTGGAGACGCTCACGATCGAATGAACGGTGCCTCGAAGAGATCAATCTCGTCGGTCGGTCGTTCGCCACTCGCTGTCAGGACACCCTCGGAGAAAGTAATCGAGACATCGTCCGCGATATCGAACGCTCCTCGGATGATTTCTGGATCCTGACTTCGCGTCTCGTCGTCGTACACCCATCGGTCTTTGCACATCGTCGACGATCCGTCGATCCGATAGCCGAATCCGCTGGTCATCGGGGTATCTATCCCGCGAAACGACCGTAGCATCGTCGGTTCCGAAAACAGGTCGAGGATTTCCTGTACACCGGTAACACTCGTGTATCCCTGCTTTTCTTCGGGCACAATATCGAGGTTGGAGCGAACGATGTCCGATCCCCCCGAGAGTACGAGATCGGTCGGAGTGATCGCTATCGTAGCGCGGTACGGTTGATCGATCGGTTGATATAACAGCATTCCGTCGATGCTATCGACTTGTTCGAGTTTTGAACCTGCGACTTCGGCGCTCTCGATCGTCGAGATCGTTTCACTCCTGCTCCCACGCGGCTTGAACACAAACGGGCGATAAAACCCGACATCGTCCGGCGGGCTGATCGTCCAGTCAACTGCTGAGAGATCGAATCCGAGCCGTTCAATGGCGTGATCCTCGATCTCGTCTTCCAGCCCTGCAGTGGCCACTTGCCGTGGCGACCAATACCGGACGATATCGTTTTTCGAAGTCCCACTTCGTATCGAACCCAATTCGATCTGCTCTTCGAGGCTCCGCGATCCCGACCGTCCGCCACATCCAGCAACCCCGGTAGCCAGCATAGCAGCGGTCGACTTGAGTGCAGTTCGACGAGTGATCTCTGGCATGGGAGCGCTTGCTTCCGTCATCTAACTTAAACGCTCGGCCGCGAAATCGGCTGCCGTATCGGTTGCTCGTCCGTGCCGACTCTTTTACCCGCTGGCATCCAACGGACTGGCAATGACGATGCAGGAGCCGCCCCAGCCCCGCACAGCACAACAGCCGGCGGCAGATTCCCCCTCCGAGACAGACGATCCAGCCCTCGTCGTCGACGGCCTCGAAAAGCGCTTTGGCAGCGGCGAGAACGCCGTCACCGCCGTCGACGACGTATCCTTCTCCATCGAGCGCGGATCGGTCGTCGGCCTGCTCGGCCCCAACGGCGCGGGCAAGACCACGACGATCAAGTCCGTCCTCGGGATGGTGCTGGCCGACTCGGGGTCGGTCCGAATCGAGGGGATCGACGTGTACGACCAGCCCCGGAAGGCCTACCGCCACGTCGACGCGATGCTCGAAGGCGCGCGCAACGACTACTGGCGGCTGACCGTTCGGGAGAACCTCCGCTACTTCGCGACGATTTCGGGCGTCGACCCAGACTCGGTGGCGGGCCGTCACGATCGGCTGCTCGACCAGTTGGATCTGACGAACAAGGCCGACGAGCCGGTCCGCAGCCTCTCGCGAGGGATGAAACAGAAGGTGTCGCTGGCCAGCGTCCTCGCGACCGACGCCAGCGTCGTCTTCCTCGACGAGCCGACGCTGGGACTGGACGTGGAGAGTTCGCTGACGCTCCGGCGGGAACTCCGCCGGATCGTCGAGGAGCGTGACCTGACCGTCATCCTCTCCAGTCACGACATGGACGTGATCGAGGACGTGTGCGACCGCGTGATCATCATGAGCGACGGGCGCGTGATTGCCGACGACAGCGTCGAGCGACTGCTGCGCCAGCCCGAAGCGAGTCGGTTCCGGGTTACCAGCCCCGACATCGACGAGGAACTTCGCACCCGGATCGGCGAGCGCTTCGAGGTGATCGACGCGTCCATGACCGACGGTTCCACGCGAATCGAGGTCGCCACCGATTCGGACGGGTTCTACGACCTCGTCGACCTGCTCCGGGCCGAGGGCGTCACGCTGGAATCGGTGACGACGCCGGACCCGGACCTCGAAGACGTGTTCCTCGGGCTGACCAACGGCACGGCCACGTCGGGCGACGAATCGACGGAGGGCGAGCGATGAGCCACGAGGCGGCCGGCCAACGCCCGCCTGACGACGACCCCCGACCGGCGACGTACTATCACCTCGCGAAGGCCGTCCTCTACCGGGAGTACCTGATCTTCGTGCGCTATCCGGCCAACGCCATCGGCGGCATCGTCATCTCGCTGTTCTTCTTCGGCTTGCTGTTCTACGGCGGGCGGATGATCGCCGGGCAGGC
>JBEQBN010000213.1:0-3527 GCA_041639775.1 Halapricum sp. | reverse complement strand
CGGCGATCACCTCGTCGTAGAGTAGTTCCTGAACCAGATCGGCGATGGCGCGGTCTTTCATCACCAGACACGGGAACGTGCCGTTGGTGTCTTCGAGTTCGATCAGCCAGTGACCGCTGGCCGTCGAGCGGATGTCCGAGACCATCCCGACGATGGCCGCTTCCTCGCCGCCGCTCATCCGTTCGAGGGCGTCCGTCGGCCGGTGGTTGACACGCCCGCGGAGCTGTTTCGAGAGTTTCTCGTAACGGTCGCGAAAGACCGAGACGAAGTCGGAGTACTCGCCGGTCCCGGTCGACTGGCCGGTCATGTCGTTGTGGACCTCGATCGAGCGCTGGGCTGGATCGGCCGACCGGTCCGCACCGCCGGCCGAAGACCCCCCCGTTTCGGGTGGAGTCGACCCGGTCGAACCGGATGACGGGGCCGAATCGTTTCCAGTCGAAACAGAGGGGTCTGGGTTGGCCGTTTCAGTCGGCGTCGATGGCGTGTTCGAAGCGTCGCTCTCGGTTCCACGACTGGCCCGTCCAGCGCCCTCGATGGCGTCCTCGACGTGTTCGGCGGTGAGGACGAGGGCGTCTTCGGGCACCGTTTCCAGTGCGCGTTCGAGGGCGGCGTCGGGGTCCGGGGCGTCGGCGAGAACGGTGATCGCCTCGCGCTCGGCGTTGTAGCCGCGGCTGGCGAGTTCACTGACGATCCGTGCCGGCGTCTCCAGGGGCACACCAGATGGTGGGTGGGCGACGAGAAAAGCGTAGCGGACTCCAAGGCAGAAGGTTGATACGCGTTTTCCACGGAATGGCTGACGATGAGCGCGGAACACGGTCCGAACCCGCCCGACGACGACGAACCAGGGGCAGTCGTCTACTTGCTCGACCTGGTCAGCAGCGCCGGCGCGGTGATCCTCGTGGGTGCGCTGCTCTTTGCGATCAGCGGCGTCTTCCCGCCGCTGGTCGCCATCGAATCGGGCAGCATGGAACCACACATCGACACCGGCGACCTCGTGTTCGTGATGGACGAAGACCGGTTCCACGGCGACGGGGCGTACGCCGACACCGGGGTCGTGCCCGCGAACCGCGGCGCGGAGACCGGCTACACGAGCTTTGAGGGGCCCGGCGACGTGATCGTCTTCCAACCGGACGGGAACGAAGGCGTGACACCGGTGATCCACCGGGCGATGTTCTGGGTCGAGGAGGGTGAAAACTGGTACGACGAGGCCGACCAGCAGTTCATCAACGCCGATAGCTGTTCGGAACTCGCCAACTGCCCGGCGACATCGAGCGGGTTCATCACCAAGGGCGACAACAACGGCGGCTACGACCAGACGAGCCACCTCAACAGCTGTGACGACCGATGTGATCCGGTCAAAAAGGAGTGGATCGTCGGCACCGCCGAATCCCGCGTGCCGTTTTTGGGCAACATTCGCCTCCAGATTCAGCGGGCACTCGCCTGATACGGTTTATTGTAGATGCTTACCGGCGATCGTCGCCACGAAGTGGACGACCGCCGGTAAATCGCGACAGTAATCCGTATGAGGCCGCCGTCCGGTCCCGACGATCACCGTCAAGAGCGGCGACGATCCGTCCGAGCGTACCCAGAAGGTTGATACAGCGGACAGTCCCAAGCCAGTGTAATGAGTGCGGGGGCCCCACCGGATCAGCCGATCGAGGCGACGGAACCGAACGGGCCGGGCCCGGATCGATCGGCCGACGGGGACGCCTCGGAGTGGACGCTGTTCGCGCTCGACATGATCAGCGTGTTCGGGTCGGTGCTCCTCGTCGCCGGTCTCCTCTTTGCGATCAGCGGCGTCTGGCCGCCGCTGGTCGCCATCGAATCCGGTAGCATGGAGCCCCACATCCAGACCAACGATCTCGTGTTCGTGATGGAGGCCGAGCGCTTCTCGGGCCCAGGAAGCCACGGGAACACCGGCGTCGTGACGGCCGAGGCCGGCGATCGAACGGGGTACACACGCTTCCAGCAGCCCGGCGACGTGATCGTCTTCGCCCCGAACGGGAGCGACGGCCGAACGCCGGTGATCCACCGGGCCATGTTCTGGGTCGAGGAAGGGGAACGGTGGTACGACGAGGCTGAGGCCGAGTTCGTCGGCGGTGCCGATAGCTGTGCGGAACTGGCGAACTGCCCGGCCAACGAGAGCGGCTTCATCACCAAGGGCGACTGGAACCAGCAGTACGATCAGGTCGATGGCGCGGACGGGCCGCTGTCGGCACCGGTCAGACCGGAGTGGGTCGTCGGCACCGCCGAAGCGCGAGTGCCGTGGCTGGGGAACATTCGATTGCGTCTCGGAGCGGTGGCCGGGGCCGGCACCTGACGGGATCGGCCCCCAGTTTCGACTGGAGCGAAACGGAGTACCGATCAGTTGTCGAAACGGGCCTGAACGAACGGCTGGACGTCTTCGATGTCGCCGAGTCGGGAGTCCGACAGCAGGACCGCCTCGGTCTCGTCGATGGGGACCGAGAGACTGATCTCCTTGGTGCGGCCGTAGCGGCCCTTCGAGACGACGACGGCGTTGACGATCCCCAGCATGTCGAGTTCACTGATGAGGTCGGTCACCCGACGCTGGGTGAGCACGTCGGCGTCGATCTCCTCGCAGAGGCGCTTGTAGATGTTGTACACCTCGCCGGTGTTGATGTTGTGGACGCCGTTCTTCTCCAGGAGGATGATCGCAAAGAGGACGATCTTGCTCTGGGTCGGGAGCGTGCGGACCACCTCGACGACCCGGTCGAGTTCGATCTTCTCCTGAGCCTGGCGGACGTGGTCCTCCTCGACACAGTCGGTCTGGTCGCGTTCGGCGAGTTCGCCGGCCGTCCGCAGGAGGTCCAGCGCCCGACGGGCGTCCCCGTGTTCCTGTGCAGCGAAGGCCGCACACAGCGGGATCACGTCGTCAGTCAGGGCCTCTGCCTTGAACGCCACGTCCGAGCGGTGATCGAGGATATCCCGGAGCTGATTGGCGTCGTAGGGCGGGAAGACGATCTCCTCCTCGCCCAGACTCGACTTGACGCGGGGGTCGAGGAAGTCGGTGAACTTCAGGTCGTTCGAGATGCCCATGATCGAGACCCGGGAGCGTTCGAGTTCGGAGTTCATCCGCGAAAGGTTGTAGAGGGTGTCGTCACCGGACTTCTCGACGAGTTTGTCGATCTCGTCGAGCATGATGACGACGACGCGTTCGTGGTAGTCGACGGCGTCGAAAAAGGAGCTGTAGACGCGATCGGTCGGCCACCCGGTCATCGGGACCTGCTCGAAGCCGTCTCGATCCGATTCGAGGTCCTCGATCTCGGCGTCGATGTCATCGACAGTCTCGAACTCGGAGTCAGCGAGCGCATCGGAATCGGATCGCGCGCGCTCGCGGAGGTCGTCCAGTTCGTCGATCCGGTCGTCGATATACTCACGGTTCTGGTCGATGAACTTGTTGGCCAGTTGGGCCAGCACCCGGTACTGGGTGTCGGTCACCTCGCAGTTGATGTACTCGACCGTACAGGGGACCTCGTACTTCTGAGAGGTGGTTTCGAGTTCCTCGC
>JBEQBN010000212.1:0-3531 GCA_041639775.1 Halapricum sp. | reverse complement strand
GACGGGCCGACCACCTCTTCGAGTGTGGCCATATACTCGGCGTCGCCACAGCCGGCCGGGAACGGGGCGTTTAGCGTGGTCAACTCGGCGTCGCCCTCGCCGGTCTCACCGATGCCGCCAGTGCCGGGGTACAGTCCCTCTTCGTGGAACGACACGTAGAACACGTCCTCGCGGTCGTAGAACATATCTTGCGTGCCGTTGCCGTGGTGGACGTCCCAATCCAGAATTGCCACACGATCGGCCAGCTCCCGATCGATGACGTGTTGGGCGGCGACCGCGACGTTGTTGATGAAGCAAAACCCCATCGCGTCGTCCTCGACGGCGTGATGGCCAGGTGGCCGACCGAGTGCGAACGGCACTTCGTTGCCGCTAGTGCTATCAAGCGCCGCTCTCGCGGCCCATTGTGCCAGTCCTGCACTCGCCATCACAGCGTCCCAGGTCTCCTTGACAGCGACGGTATCAGTGTCCCAGTTGCCGCCGCCTTCTGCACAGAACTCGTGGACCTCACTGACGTAATCGGCGTCGTGGACGGTCGAGACTTCTTCTTCGGTGGCCGAGTCGGGTGCGACGTACTCGACGTTGTCACACTCCGATAGCGTCTCTCTGATTGCCCGGAGGCGGTCGGGACTCTCCGGGTGGCGCGCGCCGGTGTCGTGTTCGAGGCAGATCTCGCGGTAGCCAAACCTCATTCAAAGTAGGGCCCGAGTTGGTCGTATAGTTCAATGTCCTCTCCCTTAACAGTACGCCGTCCGGCATGGCGTGCCAGCATCGCCGCGACCGTGGCGACGGTGTCGGCCTCCGCCTCAAGCAAGGACGCCAGTGCGATCCGCGCGTCCATCGACACGCGGTAATCCTCGATGTCAAGCCGTGCGATCCGGTCGACAGGCGCGATCGGCAACTCCAACGTGTCCGGGTCGGGGACAGTTTCGACCCCAAAGTCATCAGGCATTAGCGTCTTTCGGCCGTCTCCGGTCGCGCGCTCGGCCGCCCCGACTGCACGCTCGGCACCCTGTTCCTGTATCCGGCGAGTCAGCGCTTCAGTCGCCTCGGAACTCACGCGTAGGTTCCCGGCGTTACGACGAATGATCGAATCCACCGGGGCGAACGGTAGCTCGACGCTCATACGCCTTGTCGGGGCCGATGCGGGCTTAAGGGTTTCCCGTCCGCGCTCCTCGCGGGTCGCCGAACCCTGTCTGCCGAGCGGTGCCACGCAGCTATCCTATTGTCAACCTATCATAACGAACGAGCTGTCACGGTGACGTGACGTTGTCGAGAAACCACTCCGCCTGTCCTTCGGAATCGAATCTGTGGACGCGGACGCCGGAAACGGACGCCTCGTCGTACGGGCCGACGATATCGACCGTCGCTCCGATGTTTGTGGTCTCGACATCGTCGAACGACCGTCGTTCCCAGCTGTCCCGGCCGGCCATCCGACCTTTGACGGTGTATTCGGCCGGATCGCTGTCCCACTCGCCGTAGATCAGTGCACTGTTGATATCGTCCCATTCGAGGGCCTCGTCACCTTCGTGACGGCTCCCGGCGACTTCTATGCCGGGCAGGCTGTACCTGTCGTCGTGGACGACCGTCCCGTTACGCTCGATCTGTATCTCCACGTCGGCGCTCCCCGGCCAGCCGTTGTTGGCGCGAACGAACCAGAGCCTGTGTTCTCGCCCCGTGATTCGGTCGATGCATCCCGCACCGCCGATCACTGCCGTCCCACCGAAGGCTGTAAGAAACGAACGGCGGTTCATCGGTTTATAACAGTTCCTCGGCCTCGACCCGGTCGGCCCGGCGCTGGCCGCGCACGGTGACCTGCTGGCCGAGCTGGACGTGCTCGTCGGTCTCGACGCTGATGGTCTCCTCGCCGTCGTCGACGATCACCGGATCGCCCGTCTGGACGACCGTCCCCGTCACTTCTATCTGCTCGCCGCCCGCGCTGTCGTCACCGCTGGCGCCCGCTGACTCGCTTCCGTCGTCGTCCCCGCGGTCGTCCGCGAACGCGTCGAGGCCGGTTGAGGATTCGCTGCTTGCACTCTCGCTGTCTCCGTTGCTCGCTGCTCCCGTACCGGACCCGTCCTCCAGGACGACCACCGTCGACCCCCAGCCTGCCGAGGCTTCCAGATCGTCCTGCCAGCCGTCCTGGACCTCGGCGTCGGCGACGAACACCTCGTCGCCCGGCCCCAGGTCGGTGTCGGCTTTCTCACCCCACAGCGCAACGCGGATGTCGCCGGTGTCGTCCTGGATCCGGACGTTTCGGACCTGCCCCTCGCTGCCGTCGTCCCGATCGAACGTCCGTTTCGGATCGACCGACCGGACGACCCCGCCCAGATCGACTGTCTGCTCGAGTTCGACGCCGTCGATCGGATCCGTCTCGGGGCTGAACTCGATGCTGTCGTCGACTTCCTCGACGGCGCCGCGGTCGCCGACGTGTAATTCGAGGCTCCCGTCGCGCTCGCGGACGTAGCCATCGACGACCTCGACTGGCGTGCCGGCGTCCAATTGCTCGGCGCGGTCGGCCCGGTCGTCCCACAGTGTCACGCGGATTCGCCCGGACTCGTCACCTAGCGTGAGGTTCGCGACCCGGCCCTCGCTGCCGTCGTCCCGGTCGAACGTGCGGACCGATTCGGTCCCGAGGACGATCCCCTGGACGTTCACGTCCGATTGGCCCATCGACAGCGAGTCGATGTCGGTCCGCCCGTCGAGGTCGACGTCGATTTCGGCGTCGTCGTCCGGTTCGGCCTTCTCGACGCTGACCTCCAGCCCGTTGTAGCCCTCTTTCGGGCGGCCCTTGATCCGCAGGACCTGCCCTGCTTCGAGTGTGCCGTCGTCGATCGAGACGGCCTGTTCGTCCCAGAACGCCAGTCGCACCTGCCCCGTCTCGTCGGCGGCCTCGACGTTGATGACGTGGCCGTCCTCGTCCTCGCCGTCGCGTTCGAACGTGCGCAGTTCCCCGATCGAGGTCACCTTCGCGAGGAACTTCACCTCGTCCATACTGGTCTCGATGTCGGCGATGGCGTTGACCTCGTTCTCGCTGAGTTCGTGGGCGATCAGCATCGCGGCCGTCTCCTCGTCCGCGAGCCCCCCCATCTGTTCGACCTTCTCCTCGACGGCCTCCCGGAACTTCTCCTCGGAGACATCGGCTTCGAGATCAGCGTAGACATCCTCGATCGCACCCATAGCTAGCCGTGATCACGGCTGGATCGCGTTTAAAGAATGCGGTCGCTACGTCCACCGGCTCCGAGAGTGTGTCTCAGCGATAGACGTCGGCGACGGTTTCCGGGTCGCCCTCGCCGTGCTCGACGACGATGCGGTCCGGAAGCGTCCCCTCGAAACCGATGGTCGCCGCGTATTCGACACGTCCGAGACACTGCACACAAACGTCGCCCGTCGGTTTCGTCCCGACAGTTACCGTCACTGTACCCGTCCCGGTGGCGTCGTCCACGGCCGCGAGAGTCGCCTCCTGACAGGGGTTGGCGGCGCCGATCGCCCCGTCGACGGCGATCTCCGTTCTCTCCGTGTCGAAGGAGACGC
>JBEQBN010000211.1:0-3558 GCA_041639775.1 Halapricum sp. | reverse complement strand
TCATCGACGCCATCAACCCTGTCCTGCATACGCCCGAGGGTGCGATCGTCTACGGGCTTGACAAGCGTATGGACCACGACCCGGTACTGGGCGATCCGATCGATATGGAGCGGTTCCGCGAGATCGGACGCGAGGGCGTGCTCTGTTACCTCGAAGACTGCACAAACGCCGGTAAAAAGGGGCGCACGCCCTCGGAATCGGTCGCACGGCGTCATCTCAAAGACGCGATGTACAGTATGGAGGACTACGACGGCGGGATCGTCGCAACGACGTTCTCCAGTCATATCGCTCGGGTCAAATCGCTCGTGGAGTTCGCCGACGATATCGGCCGCCAACCCGTCCTGCTGGGTCGATCGATGGAGAAATACTCCGGTACTGCGGAGCGACTGGATTTCGTCGACTTCCCGGACGACCTGGGGATGTATGGCCATCGTAAGTCCGTCGACCGGACCTTCAAGCGGATTATGAACGAGGGCAAAGAGAAGTTCCTGCCGATCGTCACCGGTCACCAAGGCGAGCCACGCGCGATGCTCACTCGGATGGGTCGCGGCGAGACGCCCTACGAACTAGAGGAAGGTGACAAAGTCATCTTCTCGGCACGGGTCATTCCCGAGCCGACCAACGAGGGCCAGCGCTACCAGTCCGAGAAACTGCTGCGGATGCAGGGCGCGCGCATTTACGACGAAATCCACGTCTCGGGTCACCTCCGCGAGGAAGGTCACTACGAAATGCTGGACGCGCTCCAGCCCGAGAACGTCATCCCAGCCCACCAGGACATGAAAGGGTTCTCACCGTACGTCAAGCTCGCCGAGAAGTTCGGGCTGACGATCGGGGACGGCCTGCACGTCACGCGCAACGGGAATATGATTCAGCTGGTCGAGTGAGATCAGTATGAGTGAGGGCACTGACACTGCACAGGCGGTCACACGAGCGATCGCAGCCCGTCGGGAGCTCGTCAACGAGGCGATCCCCCAGGAGCTGCCAGTGCAGGAACCCACACGACTCTACGAGGCCTCGCGGTACCTGCTCGATGCCGGCGGCAAGCGGTTGCGACCGACAGTGCTATTGCTCGCAGCAGAAGCGATCGCCGACGTGGCGCCGCTGAGCGAGGATTACCGAGAGTTTCCCGCACCGGAGCGGACAGTCGATGTAATGGCCGCAGCTGTCAGCATCGAGACGATCCAGTCGTTCACGCTGATCCACGACGACATTATGGACGACGACGATATGCGTCGTGGTGTCCCGTCAGTCCACCGTGAGTTCGACCTCTCGACGGCGATTCTCGCCGGCGACACCCTCTACGCGAAGGCCTTCGAGCAGATGCTCGAGACAGGCGCCGACTCCGAACGGTCGGTGCAGGCGCTGTCGGAGCTAGCGACGACGTGCACGAAGATCTGCGAAGGCCAGTCCTGTGACATCGCCTTCGAGAACCGGACCGACGTGACGACCGACGAGTACCTCGAGATGGTCGAGTTGAAGACCGCCGTGTTGTACGCGGCCGCGGCCTCGATTCCGGCGATCCTGCTCGGCGAAGACGAGGCGGTCGATCCGCTCTATCAGTACGGACTCAACGTCGGCCGAGCATTCCAGATCCAGGACGATCTGTTGGATCTGACGACTCCCTCCGAGCAACTGGGGAAACAGCGCGGGTCGGATCTCGTCGAGAACAAACAGACGATCATCACGCTCCACGCCCGCCAGCAGGGCGTCGATGTCGATAACCTCGTCCCGGAAGACGACGTCGAGGCCGTCGAAGAGGAAACTGTCGAGGAAGCTGTCGAGCGTCTCGAAGCGGCCGGCAGCATCGAGTTCGCCCGGGAGTTAGCTCACGATCTGATCCGCGAGGGAAAAGAGCATCTGCGAGTGTTGCCCGACAACGAAGCCCGCGACCGTCTAGACGACATCGCGGATTTCCTTGTTGAACGGGAATACTAGCTACCGCTCCTGCAGGGTGGCCTCCGTCTCGAACATCGGCGGGAGTTCGCCAGTCTGTGTCGGCTCGAACGTCCGCGGTGCCGTGCGTGACGCTGGACGACGCATCGTCGGTGTCGGTTCGGTCGGAGTTGGTTCGGTGCGATACTGGGGTGACTGTGGATTCGTACTCATTGTAACGTGGTGTGGCGCGCGGATTCGACAGCGATACTGGCCGGTCAAACAGAACGTACACCACGTACGAGAAGCGCCAACATCGTATCACTCACAATGGGACCAGGTGTGATAAATATAATGGTCTTTCACTACCCTCTCCTACTCGATCCGAAGCGACACGGGGTAGTCGGTGAGGTTTTCGTAGCCGTCCTCGGTGACGACGACCAGGTCCTCGATGCGAACGCCGCCGACCGCAGGATCGTACAGGCCGGGTTCGATCGTGATGACGTGTCCCGGCTCGAGTTCCGAGCCACCCGGAGCCACGCTCGGGCGTTCGTGGACGTCAAGCCCGACGCCGTGACCCGTGCTGTGGATGAACCCCGTCTCGGTGCTGGGGTCGCTTCGCAGGGTCGGCTCGCCGGCGTCCTCGTAGACGTCACAGGCCGCGTCGTGGACGTCTGAACCCGTCACGCCCGCCTCGACTGCCTCTAGTGCGGCCCGGTAAGCGCGTTCGGTCAGATCGTACCACTCCCGGACTCGATCGTCTGGCTCGCCGACGCAGAACGTCCGGGTCATATCGCCGTGATACTTCGTGGCCTTGTCCTGCGGGAAGATGTCGACGATGATCGGCTCACCAGGCTCGAGGGGACCGCTCCCGCGGTCGTGAGGATCGGCGGCGTCGGCCCCGCAGGCGACGATCGTCTCGTCGAGTGCACAGCCGTGGCGCAAAAGTGTGACTTCGATCTCCTCTTTTAGTGTCTCGCTGGTCAGGACCTCGCCGTCGACGAGCAACCGGTCACCGTCGATCTCGGCCCGTCTGAGAAGGTCCTCGGCGGCCGCCATCGCGGCCTCGTTAGCCCGCTGGGCCGCCCGGACGTGTTCGATCTCCTCGTCGGTCTTTCGCGCCCGGATCTCGGTGACCGTTTCACTGTCATCAACGGCGACTTCGATTCCCTGATCGCGGAGTCCGTCGGCAGTCGATAACGGGAATCGCGACGGAACGGCGACCGAATCGATACCATAGGCGTCCAGAAACGCCGCGCGGCTCCGATGGGCCGCTTCGGTTCGGTCGTGATCCTCGAGGTAGTCGTCGTATCCGTAATCGGTGAAGCGTTCGACGGTTTCGGCGCGGCTCTGGCGTTTCGCGCGGCCGAACTCCAGGCTCCGGGCGAACAACAGCCGAACCGAACCGTCATACAGCGTGAGGAAGGGGTCGGGCGCGTCGAACCCGGAGAGGTAGTACTGATCGGCGTCCGTCGAGTCGGCATCGATCAGGTAGCCGTCGACGTCCAGCGCTGTGAGCGTCTCGTCCAGTCGCGAGAGATCGGGCTCCATACGTCGGGGTGAGAGCGACGCGAGTAAAGGGCTACCGACAACCGCCAGCCACAAACGGTAACCGTCGGCCGTGCGTTGACGGACGTGAGGTAACAGTACTATGGGTTTTCTCGATTCGTTCGGCGTGTTAGTTAG
>JBEQBN010000210.1:0-3559 GCA_041639775.1 Halapricum sp. | reverse complement strand
ATCCGGAGCTGGTCGAGGCGATCACACTCGACCTGCTGGCCGAGTTCGAGACTGCCCGTGTCCGGAAGGTCGGCGTCCGCGTCTCGAAACTCTCCTTTACCGAGCGCGAGCAGGTCAGCCTCGATGGGTTCACCGGAAGTGGGCAGGAACGAGACGGAGGACAGCCATCAGCGATCGAAGACAAGAGGGGTCTCAGCGGGCAGTTGACACTTTCGGAGTTCCGCTGATCAGCGCTCGTCGACCGGCACCCACGACCGGTCGCGGTCGCCGGTGTACCGGGATTCGGGACGGATCAGCCGGTTGTCCGCCAGCTGTTCCAGCGCGTGGGCCATCCAGCCACCGACCCGAGAGACCCCGAACGTCGCGGGGAACAGCTCTTGGGGAACGCCAACGCCGTGCAACAGTGCCGCCGTGTAGAACTCGACGTTCGTCTCCAGGTCTCGGTCGGGCTTGTACTCCGCAAGCAACTCGACGGCAACGTCTTCGAATTCTGTGATCGTCTCGAAGAAGTCGTCATCGTCGTCGTAGAACTGCTCGGCGGCTGATTCGAGTACCGCCGCACGCGGGTCCCGGACGCGATAGATCCTGTGGCCAAATCCCATCAGACGCTCGTCGGCTTCGAGTTTCTCGCGGACGTAGGTCTCGGGATCGTCTGAGGCGTGAACTGCTTTGAGCATATCCAGCACGGGTCCCGGTGCGCCGCCGTGTAGCGGTCCCTTCAGCGTCCCGACTGCGGCCGTCGCCGCCGAAACCACGTCGGATTCAGTCGAGACGACGACCCGCGCCGTGAACGTCGAGGCGTTGAGTCCGTGATCGACGACGGCATTGAGATACGTTTCTAGACCACGGACGGCGCTTTCATCGGGTCGTTCGCCGGTCAGCATATAGAGGTAGTTCGCGGCGTGGCGAAGATCCGGGTCAGGCGCGACCGGTTCGTTGCCCTCCCGGTAGCGCCAGTAGGCGGCGACGATGGTCGGGAACGTGGCGACGACTCGGAGTGCGTCAGACTCAGGATCGTCCTCGTCGGTGCCGAGATTCGCGGTGGCAGCCCCCATACGGAGTGCATCCATCGCCGGTAGCTCCTCGTCTGCCGCCCGTTCGAGTACCGCCAGTACCTCCTCGCCGATCTCCCGTCGTGTGGCCAGGTCGGCACGGAACTGCGACAGCTCCTGAACGTCCGGCAGACGATCATAAAAGAGTACATACAGCGTCTCCTCGAAGGTGGCGTTGTCGGCCAACTCCTCGACGGGAAACCCCCCGATGATGAGCTTGCCGGCCTCGCCGTCCATTGTGCTCAACCGTGTCTCTGCGACGGCGACACCGTCGAGGCCCCGATTGACTCCAGTCATACGCTCTGGTTTCACTGCCGGCGATAAATGTGTCTCGGGTTCGGATCGTCCTCTGGCGTCTCGTCTTGCCGTTCGGCTCCACGACGAACAGACTAGTCCAGCCCGTTTTCGAGGTTCTCCAGCAGTTTTCCGACGAACAGCCCCATTCTCGGAGGGATCGCATCGGTTTCGGTAGTGTCGATCTCGGCAGGATGGGCCGAAAGCGTCTCGACGAAGCGCTCACTGTGGGTCATCGTCTGGAGCATATCCACCACGTCCACAGTCAGCCCCTCATCGGAAGTGTCCATCTCGGGATGGCGCTGTTTCTCCTCGTCGGTGTATCGAATTGTCCAGGCTGGACCGCCGACGTGCCTGATGATCTCTTCGACTGGGCCAATCTTCAGCCGCCGCTCGAAGCCGACGTACACCGTGCCGTCCTCGACGAACGTCTCGTAACGCGTCATTATGGGTCCGGATCGATCCTGTCCGCGCTCCCGGAGCGATCGTTACTGGCATTTCGTTGTCGACCGACAAAGAGTTTCATTCTCGCTCGCGGTGTTCGGTCAGTGCCTCCTCAATGGAGAGGTCGCCGATCGCGACCCGCCGGGCAAGCGTCTCGTCGATAGCCCGATTCGTCTCACTCACCTCCCGCGAGCGCTCTTTGATGCGCTGGATCTCGCCGTCTGTGGGCTCGATGTCCCGGGATTCAACCAGTTCCCCGTCCAGACGAGCGATGTTGGTCGCCGCCAACACGTCGCCCATCCCACGGGCACCGCTACCGAGATACGGGGTCGTCCCGGTCTCATCGACCAACTCAACGGGCGCGTCGATATCGTCGATGATCCGCGTACCGACGAGTCTCGCGCCGTCACCGACCCGTACGAGTGGATCGACGGCGTCCTCGATCTCACGGGCGACAACCTCTGGAGCTTCGGTCGCTGGGACCTGAAAGGCCGCGACGACGACATCGTCGACGAGGACAGCGATCCCCGGTTTCTCACCTGGGTCGATTCCGACGATCGTCCGGCCGTCTCCGCCCCGAAGTCTGGTGAGGGCGTCCTCGACAGCACGACGCGGTGTCTCGGGACTGGCCGTGACGACTGGTACGTCCGCCGGTGTCTCGATCGTCTCTCCGGGACCGACAATCACGAGCGATGCCCACGCGGGCAGCGGCCCGTCGGCATCGACAGTGGTGAACTCGACACTGCGGTCCCGCAGCGCTTGGACGATGCCGTGATACACTTCGAAGTCGGCTGTAGCGACGACGATCACGGTTGTTTCTCGTATTCCGATCGGATCGCCAAAGAGGTAAAGCGTTTTGTACTGCTTGGGCCAACGTACGTCTATGACTGAGTACACTGTAGAGTTTGTGGAGACCGGAGAGACGGTGACCGTCTCGGAAAAAGAGACGATTCTGGATCGCTGTATCGAAGAGGGAATCTCACAGGAGTACTCCTGTCGGGTCGGTATGTGTCTGGCCTGCTCTGCGAAGATCGTTGAGGGCGAGGTCACCCAACCCGCCTCGCGTGGGCTAACCGAGCAAGAACGCGAGGAGTACGCGCTGACCTGTATGGCCCGACCCCAGTCCGACCTGAAGCTCCGTCGCGGGGAGTACCCACCGAGTATCGAGGCCGAGGCTGGCGAGCAGACGGCCGCTGCGGACGACTGACTCTGTCTCCCGCTACGTTCTGACGACGCAGTTTCGTCGCTTCGCTCCTCAATATTGTTCGTCGCGAGAATAGCGGGAGGTGGATTTGAACCACGCGAAACGCTCGCTATGCTCGCGTTTCTCTACTTCAAATCCACGCTATACAACGTTCGACGACGCAGACTCGTCGCTTCGCTCCTCGGTTTGCGTCGTCAGAAAGTAGCGGGAGGTGGATTTGAACCACCGATCTGCGGGTTATGAGCCCGCCGGAATCTCCTAGCTATCCCATCCCGCTACCAGGTCGTAGTTCAGCACCACGATTAAGGGTTGTGATTCGAATGCCGTCCGTGACTTTCTACCGTGGGTTGAATGAACTAAGATCCACAGCGACCCACTGACGGTCGCATCCGCCAACCCGACGGATCAGTGACGATGGATACGATTTCACTGTCCGACCCGATCAGACGCTGGTCGTCTCGGCTGTCGCGCCCGCGTATCCCTGGCCGAAGAGGTAGTACATAACGATTTGCGCGTAGAACAACACGAGGAAACCGACGAGTATCACCAACAGCAAGCTACCGAC